>NZ_VIGC02000014.1 GCF_006569185.2 Litorilinea aerophila
ACGACAGAAACCCTCTACCTTTGCGTTTTATTTTCAGCGACAACGGGCGGGTCACGGACCCCACTATCTTTGCACTGTATTTTCAGCCACAGATCTCACGGATTACACCGCATCTGAGGATGCTCACTCCGCCACTGGCCAACCATTGCGACGCGGGGTCGGCATCCTCAGATGCCGACCCCGTCGCTGTGCAGCCGTTGCCGTCCCTGCACCTGTCCGGATTGGGTGCAACACGTGCGTAGGGCGGATCTCTGGCCCGCCGTGGGTGGCTGGTTCGACAGCGGGCGGGCACGGGGGCCCGCCCCTACGGAAACGGGCACCAGGTCGTAGGCGGTAGGGCGAATCATGATTCGCCCCTACATATGGCGCAGCCGTCGTTATCCTTTCATCCGCCTGGGTTGTGTGGATCGGATCTGCAAAGATAGTGCCATTGATGACTCCCCTGCAAAAAGGGCATTTTTGAACGCAAAGGCGCATCTTCAGATGCGGTGTAATCCGTGGAACCTGTGGCGGAAAACTAAAGTGCCAAGATAGTGACAATTGAGACCGCAATGAAAATAAAGAAGAGGGGGGGACGCTCCAGAGCGTCCCCCCCTCCTGCTTGAACCTTTGGATTGACCGTCGGTTACAGGCTGGTCAGGTCCGAGGAAGTCTCAGGCTGGTAGTTGCTGCCCTCCGGGCTGGGCGTGCCCTGTTGCGGGGCAGAGCCCGGGGCAGACCAGCCCCGCCGGCCATCCCGCTGGAAGCCCCGGGGGCCGAAGTCCCCCCGGCCGCCCCGGCCGAAGCCATAGGGTCCGAAGCCATCCTGCCCGAAGCCGTCACGGGCGCCTCGGCCAAAGCCGAAGCCCGGCCCGGGCTGGCTCAAGATCTGGTCGGCCTGCTCCTGGGTGATGACCCCTTCTTCCACCGCCTGCTGGATGGTCTCCTCGTAGACGGCCCGCAGGCGTTCCTGCAGGTTGCTCTCATCCAGGTAGCGGCGCAGCGCATGGCGGGCCTGGATCTGGTCGGCCTGCTCCTGAGTCAGGAGGCCGTCCTCCACCGCCTGGGCCAGCAGGCTGGCGAAGGCCTCATCCTGGGCCGTCTGCAGCTCGTCCACGGTGATGCCCAGTTGCTCCGCCAGCAGGGCCTGGAAGTCGATGGTGCTCACGTCTACCCCCAGCCGGGCCAGGGCAGCGCCCACACCCCGGAAATCCCGCAGGCCTGGCGAATCCCCGGTGATCTGGGCCAGGATGCGGTCGGCCTGGGCCTGGGTGATGAGCCCGTCATCCACTGCCTGCTGGACGGCTGCCTCCTGGGCCTGGGTGACCGCGGCCTGGAGCTCCTCCAGGGTGACGCCCAGGGCGTCGGCCAGGGCCTGGGCGTGGTCCGCACGCTGGATGCCGAAGGGGACTCCGGCGCCCTGCTGGCCCATGGGCCCCATGCCCCTGTGGCCGCGACCGGAGCGGCCAAAGTCGAGCTGCTGGACCGACTGGGCGGTGGCGGTGTCCTGGGCCTGGGCGAAGGCCACGCCCTCGCTGGCGCTGATGCCTGCCAGGGCACCGGCTGTCAGGGTGAGGGCGGCGGCTCCGCCCATCAGCAGTTGCTTCCATCGTTTGTGGGTCATTGTGACGCTCCTTTGCTACAGTACCGTTACAGTACCAATTGTAAGTGACTTCATTTTGAGAAACTGGCGGGTCTCCAGGACCGGCCTGGGCCCGTTTCTCCGCTCCCCGATTGGGAACACTTCCAGTATAGCCAGGGAATTTTTAGAACTTGTGAAGAGGATCTTCGAAAAAAATGAGGGATTGACAGGGGTGGGGAAATGGCCTATAATGGCGGCAACGAAAACGTTTCCGATAACGTTCCCAGCTACCCATCATGCATAAATCCACCATTACCATTCGTGATGTCGCCAAAGCGGCTGGCGTCTCTGTCTCTACGGTTTCGCGCGTCCTCAACGACCGGGACGGCGTCTCTCCGACCACCTACCAGCGGGTTCGCCAGGTGATCGAGGAGCTCAACTACGCCTCCAACCTGGCCGCCCGCAGCATGCGTCTCCAGCAGACGGGGGTGATCGGCGTGGTGGCGCCGGATCTGCGCAGCGCGTTCACCCTCCAGGTCATTCGGAGTGTCAGCGCCGCGGTGGAGGAGCGGGGCTATGAGCTGCTGGTCTTCACCAGCAGCCGGGTCGATGGGGAGGAAGATCAGGCCCTGCGGGAGCAGCGCCACGTTCACCTGCTCAACAGCGGCCTGACCGACGGCACCATCGTGCTCACGCCCCACGCCACCACCTTTCCTTCAGAGCGGCCGGTGGTGGTCATCGACCCCAACCGTCACGGCGTGGAGGTGCCGGCGGTCCTCTCCACCAACTACGCCGGCGCCCGGGCTGCCATGGCCTATCTGTTCGAGCTGGGCCACCGGCGCATCGGCTTTGTGGGAGGGCGGCCGGATCTCCAGAGCGCCGTGCGCCGTTGGGAGGGGTACCGGGACAGCCTGATGGAACAGGGAATATCCCTGGATCCGACCCTGGTCTGTCGGGGAGATTTTACTCGGGAGGGGGGCTATGCCTGTGGCCAGCGGCTGTTGAGCCTGGCGCAGCCGCCGACCGCCATCTTCGCCGCCAACGATGAGTCGGCCATCGGCGTCCTGAAGGCGGCTCGGGATCTGGGCGTCCCGGTGCCCCAGGCCCTGTCGGTGGTGGGTTTCGACAACATCACCGAGTCGGCCTGGACCACGCCGCCGTTGACCACGGTGGATCAGGCGTTGGAGGGCATGGGGCAGGCCGCGGTGGATCTGCTCTTTGAGTCCATGGCCGGAAAGCCGGTGGCGGCGGTGCACAAGGTGGCCACCGAACTGGTGATCCGGGAATCGTGCGGGCCGCCCGCTCGGTGAGGGGGACCCGGTCTGTGGATGGCCGGCCACCTCCCTGTTGGCTCCCCGTCTGCCCTGCCCGGCCGGCTTCGCGTGGCCGTTTGTTCACCTGGGTAAATCCCGGCAGCCCTTCGTCGACGCTCTCCTGTCTTCCTGGGTCGTCCTGGGCTGTCGTGTATTTACATCGTGGCGTGCAGTTTGGTGTTGACTCTGCTGTTCCACGTTCCCTCAATCGTTCTCGTAGGATATTGAAAAGGAGGTTTCCATGTCTACCCCAAATGCCAAGTTGAGCCGGCGTCGCTTCATGCAGATGGCCGGCATGGTGGCCGGTGGCACCGTATTGGCCGCCTGTGCGCCTTCCGCCCCTGCTCCTGCGGCGGGCGGTGAGGAAGGCGGCGCTCCGGCAGCCGAGGCCATCAACCTGACCTTCTGGGGCTTTGCCACCAACCGCAACAAGTGGTATCAGGCCCTGGCCGAACGTTACAAGGAGGAACACCCAGAGGTCTCCATCGATATTCAGGAGATCGCCTACGAGGAAATGCACAACAAGGTGGCCACCACCCTGGTCGCCGGCACCGGCGCCCCCGACATCGCCGACATCGAGATTTCCCGCTTCGGCCAGTATGTGAAGGGTGAGCGGGTCGGCTTCGTGGCCCTGAACGACCAGATCGCGGAGATCGAGGACAATCTCTACCTGCGCTCGGCCCTGAGCCCGTGGAGCTGGCAGGGCAAGTACTACGGCATCGGCAATGAGCTCAACGCCTGCCTGCTCTTCTATCGCCACGACTTGCTGGAGGCCGCCGGGATCGAATATCCCTTTGACACCTGGGAAGGGCTGACCCAGGCCGGCCAGCAATATGTGGAGGCCACGGGCAAGAAGTTTGTCTCCCTGGCCATCGATTCCTGGGACTACTGGTGGATCATTGCCCAGGCGTTCAACGGATTCTTCGACTCCGACGGCAACCCCTCCTTCGACAACGAGGGCGGCGTCCGGGTCATGCAGATGCTGGCCAACTGGCGCTGGGAGGATGAGATCGCGGTCCAGCGGGCCCAGGATCAGGCCTTCTACGGCCAGATGATGGCCGACGAATTTGCCATCCACATGGGCGCTCCCTGGATGCAGGGCTTCATGAAGGACAATGCAGCCGAGTTGGAGGGCAAGTGGGAGATGCAGCTCCTGCCCCTCTTCGAAGATGGCAGCGGCGCCCGTAGCGGTACCCACGGCGGCACCGGCACCTGCATCACCGAGCAGAGCCAGCACCCAGACGTGGCCTGGGACTTCATCCGCTTCTGCAACCTGACCAATGACGGCGTGTTGCTGGGCTTCGAGATGCAGAACCTCTTCCCCACCTGGAAGCCGGCGTGGGAAGATGAACGTCTGCAGTTCCAGGATCCCTACTTCAACAACCAGCGGCCAGCCGATTTCATCACCGAAGCTGCCCCCCACATGCCGCCCCTGAACAATTCCCCCTGGTGGCCGGAAGTGACCGATGCTTTCGAGCGCCTGGTCATCACGCCAGTCCTGTCGGAAGAAACCAAGATGCCCGTGGAAGAGGCCATGGCCAACTGCCGGGCCGAGGTCGACAAGTTGATCGGCGCATAGCAGGCTGCAATAGCTTATAGATCGCGGGGTACCAGCAGGAAGGGCCCTGGCCTACTGGTGCCCCGCCCCCCTCGGCTCGAATGCCATCTCAACCCACAGGGTGGAAGGGTGCCCGATTCTCAGAGCTGGAGATGCAACCTGATGGCCAGGGGAGGCAGCCCGGTGGAACGGGGCCCGTTTGGGGGGAGGTAAATTTTTAGACGATGAGGAGGTATTGCGAATGGCGGTCCAGGCACAGGTGAAACCGGTCCGCTGGGGCGAGTGGTGGTACCGGCGCCAGCGACAGATTGCCCCGTACGTTTTTGTGGCGCCCTTCTTCATACTCTTCGCCGCGTTCTTTCTGTATCCCGTGATCTATTCCTTTCTGCTCAGTTTCCAGGAGCAGACGGGCCTGAGTTCGCCCAAGTGGGTAGGGCTCCAGAACTATCAAACCCTGTTGCAGGATGAACGTTTCCTGCGTTCCATCTGGAACACCACCTACTTTGCGCTGGGTAGCGTCTTCATCCAGTTGCCGCTGGCCTATTTGCTGGCCCTGGCATTCAACTCCCGCTACGCCCGGCACCTGACCCACCTCTATCGGGTGGGGTTCTTCTTCCCGGTCTTGACTTCCGCGGTGGTGATTTCCCTGATCTTCGTGCTGGTGCTGGACAAGGACTACGGGATGCTCAACGCTGCGCTCCAGAGTATCGGCCTGCCTGCCATTCCCTGGCTCTCCTCCACCCGCTGGGCCATGCCGGCTGTGATCATCCTGGGCGTGTGGACGTGGACAGGCTTCAATGCCTTCTACTTTTTGGCCGGGCTTCAGGGCATCTCCGACGAGGTGATCGAGGCGGCTATGATGGATGGCGCCAATGCCGTCCAGATTCAGACCCGCATTGTGATCCCCTTGATGCGACCCATCATCATGTTCGTGGTGATCCAGTCCATCATTGGCTCCTACAGCCTCTTCACCCAGCCCTTCCTCCTCACCAACGGCGGCCCGTCGGATGCCACCCTGACCATGGTGATGTACCTCTATTTCACGGGCTTTCGCTTTTTCAAGCTAGGCTATGCCTCGGCCATCGGCTACAGCCTGGTGGTCATCATCCTGGCCCTGTCGTTGATCAACCTCTATTTCTTCCGCGGCTTTCGGGAGGACTGACCCATGGAGACTATTGACGTAACACCCATGGTGGAGACGCCAGCCCGCCGCCGGTTTCAGATGGGGATGCGGACATCCAACCTGTTGGGGATGATCGTGGTCAACGCCATCCTGCTCTTTGGCATCTTCCTGACCGCCGCACCCTATTTCTACATGATCGTCTCTACCTTCAAGCCCAACACGGAGATCTGGAGCTGGCCCCTGACCTTCTACCCCAAGAGCCTGGTGGATCCAACCCTCTACCCGGACAAGGTGACCAACGTCCTGGGGCTCAACCTCTACCTGGAAAATTATCGCTACCTCTTTGCCGAACTGCCCTACGTCCGCTGGATGATCAACTCCCTGGTGCTGGCCACCGGCCGGTCGGTGCTGGCCATCTTTCTGTCCTCCCTGGCGGGCTTTGCCTTTGCCAAATATGATTTCCGTTTTAAGCATGTGGGCTTTCTGCTGGTGTTGGTCAGCATCATGTTGCCCCTGGAAGTGTTGCTGGTGCCCCTGTTCATCGAGATGGCCACGTTAAAGTGGCTGAACACCTACTGGGCCATCATTGTGCCCTTTGCGGTGGTTCCCTTCTACATCTTCCTCATGCGCCAGTTCATGATCCAGGTGCCCAACGAGTTGATGGACGCGGCCCGCATCGACGGCTGCACCGAGTTTGGCATCTTCTGGCGGGTAGTGGCACCCGTCTCCAAGCCGGCTTTTGGCGTGCTGGCCATCCTGGCCTTCAACGCCGCCTGGAACGACTACCTGTGGCCCCTCATTGTGCTGCAGGACAAGATGCTCTACACGGTCAACCTGGGCATCGCCGTGCTCTATGGCCCCTATCAGACGCCCTTCGGCTCCATCCTGGCCGGTTCCTTTTTGGGGACCTTGCCCATCGTGGCCGTCTTCCTGCTCATGCAACGCCAGTTCATCGCCGGCCTGACCGCGGGCGCCTTGAAGGGCTTGTAATCCACAGGATATCGGACAACCATGACCGACCACACCACTGCCACACCCATCTATCGGAACCCTGCCCGCTCTCCCCAGGAACGGGCCCGGGATCTTCTCTCCCACATGACCCTGGAGGAGAAGGTCGCCCAACTGACCAGCGTCTGGGTCTACGAAGTCCTGGATGACCTGGCCTTCTCCCCCCAGAAGGCGGCGGCCAAACTGGGCGACGGCATCGGCCAGATCACCCGGGTGGCCGGCGCCAGCAACGCCGCACCACGGCAAACTGCCGAACTGGCCAATACCATCCAGCGCTACCTGGTGGAGCAGACCCGGCTGGGTATCCCCGCCCTGATCCACGAGGAATGCTGCAGCGGCTTCATGGGCCGGGGCGCCACCTGCTTTCCCCAGATCATCGGCGTGGCCAGCACCTGGGAACCGGAGCTGGTGGCCCAGATGGCCGCGGTGATCCGCACCCAGATGCGGGCCGTGGGCGCCCACCAGGGCCTGTCGCCTGTGCTGGACATCGCCCGGGATCCCCGTTGGGGACGGCTGGAGGAGACCTTCGGCGAGGATCCCTACCTCACGGCCCGCATGGGCGTGGCCTATGTCCAGGCCCTGCAGACCGACGACCTGCGCCAGGGGATCGTGGCCACAGGCAAGCACTTCCTGGGCTACAGCTTCACCCTGGGCGGCCTCAACTGGGCCCCGGCCTTCATCCCGCCCCGGGAGCTGTGGGAAGTCTTCATGTTCCCCTTCGAGGCCGCCATCCAGGAGGCGGGCCTGGCTTCCATGATGAACGCCTACCACGAGCTGGACGGCATTCCCTGCGGCGCTTCCCGGGAGCTGTTGACCGAGATCCTGCGGAATCAGCTGGGCTTTGACGGGCTCGTCGTCTCCGACTACATGGCCATCAACCAGTTGGTGGACTACCACCATTACGCCCGGGACAAGACCCACGCCGCCCACCTGGCCCTGCAGGCCGGCATCGATGTGGAGCTGCCCAGCCGGGACTGCTACAGCGACGCGCTGGTGGAGGGCGTCCGCACCGGCGCGGTGGATCCGGCCCTGGTGGACCAGTCGGTGATCCGGGTGCTGGAGATGAAGTTTGCCCTGGGCCTCTTCGAACATCCCTACGTGGACGAGGAAGCGGCCCCCCAGGTCTTTGAAACGCCGGAACAGCGCCAGCTGGCCCGCACCATTGCCCAGAAGTCCATCATCCTGCTCAAGAACGAGGGGGATCTGCTCCCCCTGGACCGGCAGCCGGGCACCATCGCGGTCATCGGCCCCAACGGGGACAGCATCCGCAACATGCTGGGCGACTATAGCTACCCGGCCCACATCGAGTTGCTGGCCCACCTGCAGGAGCGGGGCGGCATGGACACGCCTATCCCCGAGTCGTTGACCCTGGAGGACATCTACCCGGCCATGAAGAGCGTGCTCCAGGCCATCCGGGAGAAGGTGGGCGAGGGCAGCGAGGTGCTCTACGCGCCCGGCTGCGGGGTGAACGATTCCGACACCTCCGGCTTCGACGAGGCAGTGGCGGTAGCTCGCCGGGCCGACGTGGCCATCGTGGTGGTGGGCGACAAATCCGGCCTGACGCCCGACTGCACCTGCGGCGAGTTTCGGGATCGGGCCACCCTGCACCTGCCCGGCGTGCAGGAAGAGCTGGTGCGGGCGGTGGTGGAGACGGGCACACCCACGGTGGTGGTGTTCATCAACGGCCGCCCGGTCTCCAGCCCCTGGATCGCAGCGCACGTGCCGGCCATCGTAGAGGCCTGGTTCCCCGGCGAAGAGGGCGGCCCCGCGGTCGCCGATGTGCTCTTCGGGGATGTCAACCCGGGGGGCAAACTGCCGGTGACAGTGGCTCGCTCCGTGGGCCAGGTGCCTATCTTCTATGCCCACCGGCCTTCGGGCAGCCATTCGTTCCTCTATGGCGACTACGTGGACGAGACGGTGGCGCCCCTGTTCCCCTTCGGCCATGGGCTCAGCTACACCCGATTTGAATACAGCGACCTGGAGATCACCCCCGAGCCGGTCTCGACCGACGGCACTCTGCAGGTGCGCTTTACCCTGGCCAACGTGGGCGAGCGTCTGGGCGACGAGGTGGTCCAGCTCTACATCCGCCTGCGGGGGGCCAGCGTCACCCGGCCGGTGAAGGAGCTGAAGGGCTTCCGGCGGGTGACCCTGGAGCCGGGCCGGCGGGTGGCCGTCACCTTCGACCTGCCCATCCCCGCGCTTTCGTACCTGGATCCGGCCATGGAGCGGGTGGTGGAGCCGGGCGAGCTGGAGGTGATGGTGGGCAGTTCGTCGGCGGACATCCGCCTGACGGGCCGGGTCCAGATGGTGGGCGAGAAGATCTGCCTGGGCCGGAAGCGTCCCTTCTTCAGCACGGCCAGGGTGTCATCGCTGGACGCGTAGCGCGCAACGGCGCAAATAGGCCCATGTGGTGTGGTACGTAGCCGTGCACAGGTCACGCATCCTTGCGGGACAGGGGTGCAGAAAATGTGCTTGCACCCCTGTCCGGCCGGGAGGCCGAACCTGCGGTGGGGCGCGTGAACCCGCCTGCTGTGCCCCTCGGATGGTGGGACCCCATTCAACCGTGGGACATCCATTCGCCCGAGGACGAGGCATGGAAATGCCTCGCTGGGGCAGGAAATCCCTTGAAAACGGATTCAAGCCGGGGGGCATTCGCCCCGTTGAGTGCGTTTCAACGCACTGGGGGTGTGCCGGCCGATGATTTCAATCATCGGCCCAAGGCTGCACCGGTTAAGGGAGGCAGGATGAAGATCGTCGATCTGAAGACCTTTGTGGTGGGTAATCCCTGGAAGAACTGGGTCTTCGTCAAGCTCTACACCGATGAGGGGCTCACCGGCCTGGGGGAAGCCACCGGCGGCCTGGCCACCAAACCGTCCCTGGGGGATGTGGAAGAGCTGCGCCGACACGTCATCGGCGAGGATCCCCGCCATCCGGAGCGCGTCTGGTACAAGCTGCACAAAGCCCGTTTCCTGGGCACCTCCAAGGGGATGAGCGCTATCGAGCAGGCCTGTTGGGATATCCTGGGCAAGAGCCTGGGGGTGCCCTGCTGGCAGCTCTTTGGCGGCAAGCACCACCAGCGGCTGCGGGTGTATGCCAACGGCTGGTACCGGGGCCCACGCACGCCGGAATCCTTCGCGGAGCGGGCAGCCCAGATGGTGGAGAAGGGCTACACAGCCCTGAAGTTCGATCCTTTCGGCGGCGCCTACCAGCAGATCGACCCGGAGAGCGAGGACCTGGCCATCGCCATCGTGGCGGCCGTGCGGGAGGCGGTGGGGCCCCGAGTGGACATCCTCATCGAGGGGCACGACCGCTTTACCGTGGGCACGGCCATTCGGGTGGGACGCCGGCTGGAGGAGTTTCGCCCCATGTGGTTTGAGACGCCGGTACGCTCCTACGACCTGGCCGGCCATGTGGAGGTGGCCCGCTCCATCCGGGTGCCGGTGGTGCTGGGCGAGGCCTTCCACGAGCTGCGTCAGTTCGCGGACCTGCTGGCCTACCGGGTGATCGACATCATCCAGCCGGAGCCCTAGACCCTGGGGCCGTCCCGGGCCCGCAAGGCCTTCGCCATCGCCCAGGCCTACGACGCGCTGGTGGCCTGTCACCAGGCCCAGAGTCCCTTCTGCACCGCCATGAACGCCCACCTCCATGCCTCCATCCCCAATTTTCTCATCCAGGAAAACTTCGACGATTCCCTGGAGCCATGGACCTGGGAGTTGCTCAGCGGCGTGCCCCGGGTGCAGGATGGCTACCTGACCGTGCCCGACACCCCAGGCTGGGGCGTGGAGCTGAACGAGGAGGAGGCCCAGAAGCACCCGTACAGCGACACCTATTTCCTGCGCCTTTTTGAGGAGGGATGGGAGACCCGGCGCCCGCCGGGTGAGTAGGGCGTATGGGTGGGGCGGGCTGGTGCAGTGGCCTGTTTGCATCCGAGGCAGGCGATGGACGCGAAACGGCGGGAGGGGTCAACACCTCCCGCCGCTTTTATCGTGCGTGCTGCAAACCCGGGTGGGCGGCCGGTTATTCGGCCACCGGGCGCAGGCCCAGGTAGACCTGGCTGCCGCCCAGGGTGCGCAGGATCCGTTCCGGCGGTAGCCAGGGCAGCAACTGATGCAGCTCGTTGGGCGAAAGGGGCGTGTTGTTGTTGGCCAGGAAGACCCGGAAGCAGGCCGAGGCCAGGGGCAGCCGTTCGTTGATATAGTCCGGGTCGTTGGCGCAGCGGGTGCGCAGACATTCCCGCAGGGCGTCCGTTTGATGGACCTCGCCCGTGTCCGGATCTACCCAGTCCACATTTTCGGTGTTGTGGTGATCGGCGAAGCGCTCCCGGCATTCGTCACAGAGCTGATCCCGCAGATACAGCCGGAAGTCGCGGCCGCTCTCTTCCCACCATTCGTAATCGATGTGGAACTTGGTGTCCACCGTGGGCCGAAACCGTGTGAGCGATCGCAGGGCTAATTTTTGACTCATGCTTCTCTCCCGTAGGTTGGCTCAGGCCAGGCTAAAGAAACCGCCGCCCATGTCCTGGAACTTGCGATTGGCGATCAACTGGTAGAAGATGGGGCCGGGGGGACAACGGCGCAGGATGTTGACCGCGCTGTAGACGGTTTTGGCGTGCACCGTCCCTTGGGGGCTGAGCTTGGTCAGTTCCGGCACAATCTGATCCACGATGGTGGCCAGGTCCACATTGGCCTGGTGAAGTTGTTGCCGCAGCGCGTCGATGGCTTCGGGATCCTGTTCTGCCACGATCAGGTACTCGTCGTACTCGCAGGCCACCGGCACCTTGTTCATCTCGAAGACCAGCCGTTGGGTCTCGGGGTCCACGCTGGCGATGCGGGCCCACTCCCGCTTGGAGCGACGGGTGCGGTAGTCCACCACGATTTCGTCGGGATTGCTGGTGCGTTCCAGCGTGATGAAGGCGCCCACTGGCAGCGCGTGGTCGTCCATCCACTTGGCCAGGCCGGCCACATAGCGCCCGTTGTGGACCACCCAGCCCGTGTAGTGGGTGCCCCAGCGGCCGTCGATGAGGGTGACCAGCGAGCGCCCCTCGTTGCCGGCCGGGAAGAAGCTGCGGGTGCGCCCGTTGAGGGGCAGGGTGCCGCAGCGCCGGTGGGGGTAGGTCAGGGTCAGGGTGGTGTTGGGGACGATGCTGGGCAGCTCGCTGCTCAGGCTGCTCTCGCCCCATTCGTCGTCCAGCTCCCATTCCAGCTGCAGCAGCTCCACGCTGAGCAGGGCCCGGTTGTAACGGACGGACGTGGGCTGCAGCACCAGGGGGATCTGCACCACCTCCGGCGGTTCCAGGCGCTTGAGGAACCAGAGGCGCTGATCTCCCCGGCGCACCGGGTCGAAGCGTTCGTCCTTGGACAGCGCGTGTTCCAGGCTGATGATCTGCATGGCGTGGCTGACGTTGTCGTCCAGCTCGATCTCCGCCAGCAGCTGCTCCGCAGAGAGGGGCTCTCCCTGGACCTCGATCATGGCTTCGGCGATGTTGAGGTGGCCGATGTGGACTTCGGCCAGCATGTCGGCCAGCAGCCAGTTGCCGTCCACCTCCACAAACTCGTCGCTCCGTTCCCCCTCCTCCAGCGCGTAGAGGATGCTGTCCTCGATGTCCTCCTGGTAGAGGGCGTAGATCTCCTCGGGCGAGAGCAGCGTCTCCTGGCTGAGGAGCTGGTCGCCGTTGGATTGGTTGAGGCGATGGGGGGTCTTGAGGCTGGCCGCAAACTCCCGGGTGGTGCCGTTATCGGGGAAGCGTACCTTGATGACCTCGAACTCCCCGTGTTCCGGGTTCTGGCCGGTGCGGATGTCTACCACCTCGCCCAGGGCAAAGTCCAGGGCCGGGAAGACCAGACGCTGGCCGACTTCGTAGTGTTCACGCGGCAGGTAAACCGTACCTTTGGACAGCTCCGACTCGATCCTGGCATTTTCTCGACGGAGATATTCCTGGATGAGGGCAATGGCCAGCTCTTTGAGCGTTTTGGGCGATTGGGCATCCAGGAGTAAATTGTAGAGAAAGTCCAAATCGTCTGAGGTGACCTCAAACTGGTCGCGCCAGAAAGCTGCTGTTTGGGTTTGGCGTTGCAGCACGCTTTCCTCCTATATGGTCGATGGATATCTGAATCCGATTGTCTGGATCAACTGAATTAAACGCCTGTATGTGAGCGCTCCTGCCTGTGTGTCGTCCCAGGATTGTATCACAGCCATCTGGCTTTGCATGCCACGGCAGGGCGTCCGAAACCGTCTAAAACCGCAACCTGCAATTATAGCAGTGCCCAGAGGGTAATTCAAAAAACAATGTTGCCAGGCTGAATCAATTTGAACACATCCCCTATTAAGTTTAGAATTAGGAGGCGGTGTCATTTTGACAACACAAAGCCTGACGTCCGTTCTCATCGTCGGGCCAGCAACTCCCCCCACGGGCTGGCCTGGTCAAGGATCCCACCAAGGAGGGGAACTATGCAATCCAGATGGACCCTTGTCGTAACCGTCCTGCTCCTGCTGGCCATGATCGGCACAGGATGCGCTGCGCCGGTGCAGCCTGCCGGCGCCCCGGCCGCACCCCAGGAGGCCGCTGCCGAACCCGCAGGCCCCCGAGCCGGCGGCACCCTCACCCTGTCCCTGGGTGAAGACTTCGTCACGTTCCATCCCTACTTCGACGTCACCAACCACAACATCAAGCCCACCTTCTTCGAGGCGCCCATCCGCATCAGCGATGAGGGTACCTTTGAGCCCTGGCTGGCCGAATCCTGGGAGGAAAGTGAAGACGGCCTCTCCATCACCCTGCACCTGCGCCAGGGCATCAAGTTCCACAACGGCCGGGAAATGACCGCCGACGATGTGGTCTGGTCGGTGGAGTATGCCATGAACGAGGAGCTGGGCCACCACCTGAGCGACCGCTTCCAGACGGCTTCGGGCGCGGAGAAAATCGACGACTACACCGTCAGGATCAACTACAGCGAGGTGACCCAGTCCAAGCTGGACGGCATCGCCCGCCTCTACATCTTCCCCCAGGAAGCGGCCGAAACCATCGAGACCGTGCCGGTGGGTACCGGTCCCTTCAAGTTCGTGGAGTGGGTGCCCGGGGACCAGATGGTGGCCGAGCGCTTTGAGGATTACTGGCGGGAAGGCCTGCCCTATCTGGATCGGGTGGTAGTCAAGCCCATTCCCGACGAGCAGGCCCGCCTGGTGAACCTGAAAGCCGGCAGCATCGAGGCCCTCATGGGCGTCCCCCTGATCGACAAGGCCGCCCTGGAGCAGGAGCCGGGCATCGTGGTGGGCCAGACGCCGCCGGGCTTCGGCTTCTATGCCTTTATCATGAATGTGCGCACCCCGCCCTTTGACAATGTGCTGGTGCGCCAGGCCATGAACTACGCCATCGACCGGGACAAGATCATCCAGACCGCGTTCCACGGTGAGGCCATCCCGGTCAAGGTGCCCTACCCGCCCACCTCCTGGGCCTACGCGCCGGACCTGGAGGATTACTACACCTACGATCCGGAACGGGCCAGGGAGCTGCTGGCCGAGGCAGGCTATCCCGACGGCTTCTCCACGGAGATGATGATCCGGGGGACCGGCGGTCCGCATCTGGACATCGCCCAGGTCTACCAGCAGGACCTGGCGGCCATTGGGGTTCAGGTGGAGCTGCTGCCCACGGAGCTGCCCCAGTACTGGCCCAAGCTCTTCGACGGTCAGTTCGCCATCGTCTCCCACGCCACGGGCGAGGCCACGGTGGATCCCAGCGGCCTCTTCGAAGGCGCGGCCTGCTGCCGGCCCTTCCGCAACTTCTTCGGCATCACCGAGGACGATACCTGGTTCCCCGAATACCGGGACGTGATCTTCCAGGCCCGGGCCGAGTCGGACCAGGCCAAGCGCAAGGAACTCTACCACCGGGCCCTGGAGATTCTGCTGGAGCAGGGCTGGACCATCCCCGTGGCCTGGCAGCAGGATGTTTACGCCCACCGGGATTACGTGAAGGACTTCCGCACCGACATGGATGGGCTCATCTGGCTGGGCGAGACCTGGCTGGACAGGTAGCCATACCGAGAGGTGTAAATGCGCCCAGCGGGGTGTGGTGCGCCGGCCGTTCACGTGCCACATCGTGGGGCCGGCCTCCCGGCCGGGCATGGGCGTCAGGTAGAGGCCTACGGCCGTGGGCCTCTACCTGACCTTCAGGGTTCCTGCCCCGCGGCGGTGTTTTGGCAGTGGACCTGTAGTAAATCCCGGCAGAAATTCGCCGACAGGTTCCACCAGAGGTAGAGCTGCCGAATTTCTGCCGTGGTATTTACGCCAGACTGTAGTCGTAAATCCCGGCAGAAATTCGCCGATAGGTTCCACCAGAGGTAGAGCCGCTAAATTTCTGCCGTGGTATTTACGCCAGACTGTAGTCGTAAATCCCGGCAGAAATTCGCCGACAATATCCACCAGAGGTAGAGCCGCCGAATTTCTGCCGTGGTATTTACGCCAGACTGTAGTATCGTTGATACAGCACAGGGGAGGCACAGAATTTGGGTCAATATGCCCTGAGACGGCTGTGGCAGATGGTGCCGGTACTGTTCATCGTCTCCATGGCCGTCTTCTCCATCATCCACCTCATCCCGGGGAACCCGGCTGAGATCATTGCCGGCCCCAACGCGACGCCGGAACAGGTCCAGGCGCTGGAACAGCGGCTGGGGCTGGCTCGCCCCATCTGGACCCAGTATCTCATCTGGCTGCGCAATGTGTTGACGGGGGATTTGGGCACTTCCTACATCAACAAATACCCGGTTCGCGCCCTGATCGCCCAGCGGATCCCGGCCACGGTGGAGCTGGCCCTGGCGTCGGCCCTCATCGGCGTGCTGATCGCCTTTCCCCTGGGCATCCTGGCCGCCCTGCGCCCCGGCAGCATCTTCGACCTGATTACCACGGCCTTCTCGGCCCTCTCTTTCGCCATCCCAAGTTTTTATCTGTTGGTCCTCCTGATCCTCCTCTTCAGCCTGCAGCTCCAGCTTCTGCCGCCGTCCGGCCGGCCGGACTTCAGCGAAAACCCGACCCTCTACCTCAAGTCCATCCTGATGCCCGCCCTGACCCTGGGCATCAGCGTGGCAGCCAAACTGATGCGCTATCTGCGCTCCTCCCTGCTGGAGGTGCTGGACCAGGAATACGTGCGGACGGCCCGGGCCAAGGGGCTGCACCAGCGGGTGGTGATGTGGCGCCACGTGTTGCCCAATGCCCTGATCCCGGTGGTGACCATCCTGGGCCTGCAGGTGGGGGACCTCCTGAGCGGAGCCATCATCGTGGAATCCATCTACGCCTGGCCGGGCATCGGCCGGCTGACCATTCAGGCCATCGGCTGGCGGGACTATGCCCTCCTGCAGGCCAACGTCCTGTTTATCGTTTGCGCGTTTCTCCTGGTCAACCTCCTGACCGACCTGACCTACGGCCTTCTCGACCCACGCATTCGGCTGGATCGACAATGAAACAGCGTCCAACGCCCTCTGTCTCGCCAGGATCCGCCCCCCGGGGATCCATGCCCTCCGTGGCTGGACCCACCCCAGATCGCCCTGTCGGGGCAGCGGCCATGCCGGCCCAGGCGCTTTTGCGCCCTTCGGAAACCCTCTTTTCCGCCGCGTGGCGGGCTCTGCTGCGCCACCGCTCGGGCATGGTCGGCCTGCTCATCACCTTGACGCTGCTGATCCTGGCCCTCAGCGCGCCCCTCCTCGCGCCCTACGACCCCCTGGAGATGCACGCCGCGGACAAGCTCTCGCCGCCCTCCCGCACCTACCTCCTGGGCACCGATGAGTTTGGCCGGGACCTCTTCAGCCGGGTGCTCTACGGGGGGCGGGTGGCCTTTAGCGTGGGCACCATTGCCGTGGTCATGGCCTCCATCCTCGGTGTGAGCATCGGCCTGGTGACGGGCTACACCGGGGGGTGGCTGGACGCGGTCAGCATGCGCTTTTTCGATGCCCTGCTGGCTTTCCCGGCCATCCTGCTGGCCATTGTCATCCTGGCCGTCCTGGGGCCGGGCATTTTCAACGCCATGCTGGCGGTGGCCATCGTCAACATCCCCGTCTTTGGCCGCCTGACCCGGGCCAATGTCTTGAGCGAAAAGCATCGGGAGTATGTGGAAGCGGCCCGGGCCGTGGGGGCACCGCCAGGGCGCATCCTGTTTCGCACCCTCTTGCCCAATATCCTGGCCACCCTGCTGGTCCAGGCCACCGTCTCCTTTGCCGAGGCGGTCCTGCTGGAGTCCTCCCTGAGCTTCCTGGGCCTGGGCGTCCCCCTGCCGGCGCCCTCCTGGGGCTCCATGCTCAGCATCGGCCGGGGCTACATGCTCTACTCCCCCTGGTACGCCATCGCACCGGGCACCGCCATCATGCTCCTGGTGCTGGGCGTCTACCTGCTGGGGGACGGCCTGCGGGATGTCCTGGATCCCCGCCGGCAGAAAACCTTGTGATGTTCCAGCCAGTAGATAAGTACCGTCGACAAGCAAAGCCAAAAAGGAGTTTCTGACATGACCTCACCCATGACCCACTGGGAACGGCTGCGGGCCGCCGCCCAGGGCGCGCCCGTGGACCACGTGCCCATCAGCCTGTGGCGCCACTGGCCCCACGAAGACGCCACGGCCGAAGGCCTGGCCAACGCCATGGTGCGCTGGCAGCGGGAGTGGGATTTCGACCTGGTCAAATTCATGCCCACCGGCACCTACGGCGTCCACGACTGGGGCGCGGCCACCGAGTACGCGCCCGGCAACGTGGGCACCCGGGTCGTCACTCGCTTCGGCGTCACCGCCCCGGACCAGTGGCCCGAGCTGGAACAACTGGACGTGGGCCGGGGGCAGTACGGCCAGGAGCTGGAGGCCCTGCGTCTGGCTGCCCAGGCCCTGGACAACAGCGTCCCCATCCTCCAGACCCTCTTCAGCCCCCTGACCACGGCCCGCAAGCTGGCCGGGGACCGCATCTTCGCCGACCTGCGCCAGCATCCGGACGAATTCAAGGCCGGGCTGCAGATCATCGCCGAGACCACGGCCCGCTTCGCCCAGGCCTGTGTGGAGGCCGGCGCCCACGGCTTCTTCCTGGCCACCCAGTGCAGCACCTACCGTCTCCTCAGCGAGGCCGAATACCGGGAGTTCGGCCAACCCTACGACCTCCTGGTCCTGGAGGCGGTGAAAGACCGGACGGAGTTCAACATGTTGCACGTCCACGGTGAGGACATCATGTTCGACCTGATGGCCAGCTATCCGGTTCAGCTCCTCAACTGGCACGACCGCCTGACCTGGCCCACCCTCCAGGAGGCCCAGGCCCGCTTTGCCGGCATCGTGGTGGGCGGCATCAACGACCGCCAGACCCTGCTCCACGGCACGCCCGAACAGGTGCGCGCCGAAGTGCAGGACGCGCTGGCCCAGACCCAGGGGCGCCGGCTGGTGGTGGGGCCGGGCTGTGTCATCCCCACCGACACCCCCGTGGCCAACATCCGGGCTGCGGTGGAGGCCGTGCGCAGCGCCCATGGCTAGTGTAGCCCTGTCCGACCGTTGGCCAGGAGGCGTTTCGTGCTGTATCCACTGACCGAAAGGCAAGAGCGTCTGGTGAAGGTGGCCCGGGAGCTGGCTGCCCGCTTTCACGAGCGGGCGGCCGACCACGACCGGGACGGCTCTTTTCCCTTCGAAAATTTCGAGGACATCCGGGCCAGTGGCTTACCGGCCCTGGTGGTGCCTGAGGAGTACGGCGGCTGGGGCGCATCGCTGCTGGAGACGGTCATGGTCATGGAAGCCCTGGCCATGGGCGACGGCAGCACAGCCCTGAGCCTCACCATGCACATGCAGACCCTGGGCGGTGCGCTGGAAAGTGGGGCCTGGCCCCAGCCCATCCTGGACGAGTTCTGCCGGGCTGCAGTCCAGCGCGGGGCGCTGATCAACGCCATCGCCACCGAGCCAGAGCTGGGCAGCCCCAGCCGGGGCGGCCGGCCCAAGACCACGGCCCGCCCCATCGTCGGGGCGGATGGGCAGCCCACGGCCTGGATCCTCAACGGCCGCAAGAACTTCGCCAGTATGAGCCCCACCCTGGACTACATGGTGATCATGGCCGCCCTGGAGGATGGCAGCGGCGGCGTCGGTCACTTTGTGGTCACGCCCGGCCCCGGCGTGGAGATTGTGGAGACATGGGATGCCCTGGGCATGCGGGCCACCGGCAGCCACGATGTCTGCCTGACCGATGTGCGGGTGCCCCACGAACATTTCATCCCGCCCCAGCGCAAGGACGAGATGGCCCCCAAGTTCAACGCCTGGTTCCCCCTGACGGTGAGCGCCGTCTACGTGGGTGTGGCGGCCGCCGCGCTCCAGGCTGCCGGCCGCTTTGCCCTGGAGCGGGTGCCCACCGGCCTGGGCAGACCCATCGCCGAGGTGGAAAGCATCCAGCGGCGGCTGGGCCAGGCGGAGCTGCTCCTGCACCAGGCCCGGGTGCATCTCTACCACACGGCGGAGCTTTGGGCGCGCTACCCGCGACGGCGTGGCGAGCTGGGGGAATCCATCATCGTGGCCAAGTACACGGCCACCAACAACGCGGTGGCCGTGGTGGATCACTGCATGCGGGTGGTGGGCGGTGCCAGCATGAGCCGACGGCTGCCCCTGGAGCGGTACTACCGGGATGTGCGGGGCGGGCTCTACCACCCCATGAACGACGACCTGGCGTTGGTGACGTTGGGGCGACAGGTGTTGGCCCAGTTGCGGAAAACTGAATCGTAGATCCCAACTGCAATTGTCGGCGGTTTCCCAGCAGAGGTAATAACATCGTTATGTAACACCAACAGTGGAAATCAAGAGGAGAAATCAGGCCATGCAATCCCCCGAGCAACAGGTGGCGGCCCGGGCCGTCACCGGAGAATTTCACCTTTTTTCCTATCTGTTGGGTCTTCTGACCGCGTTGACCCTCCTGGGGGGTGGGCTCTGGCTGATGCGACGTCCCGAGCCGCCCCCCGTGGTCCTTCAGCCTCCGCCCACGCCCCTGCCCACCGCCACAGCTACCGCCACGCCCACCCCCGCGCCCATCGTCGTCTTTGTAAGCGGCGCGGTGGCCCGGCCTGGCCTCTATGCCCTGGCGCCCGAGGCCCGGGTGGGGGATGCCATCGCCGCGGCCGGCGGCCTGCTGCCTTCAGCCAGCAGCGCTGTCATCAACCAGGCGGAAAAGTTGTGGGATGGCGCCCAGGTTCACGTACCCGATGGCAGCCAGATGGTCGTGGATGGACCGCCGGCGGGCGTTTCCGGCCTGTTGCCCACACCTACGGCCGCTGCCATGGCCCTGGGCGGGGTCCCTGGCGGTCGGATCAATCTCAATACCGCCAGCGTTGAGGAGCTGGAACGCCTGCCCGGCATCGGCCCCAGCAAGGCCCAGGCCATCATCGCCAACCGCCCCTACGCCACCGTGGACGACCTGGAGCGGGTACCCGGCATCGGCGCCAAGACTCTCGACCAGCTTCGGGACTACGTGACAGCCCCGTAAGGAGGCAAATTATACCGAATTGTCCTGCGAAGTGGCTCCCATCATTTCGTAGGTCCGGGATGGAAACCGGACCTACGAGGCCTCTTGGTTAGGCAATCAATATTATTCACCCGCGTAGTAGACCTGGTAGATCACGCCCGTGGCATAATCGCCCACGATCAGGTCCCCAGAGGGAGCCACGGCCAGGGGGAGAGGCCGGTTCAGGCCCACGATGAAATCGCTGGGCTCACCCCGGTAGGTGGTTCCACCGGCCGTCGTCTCGGGGTGCAGGGTCACCCGCTCCACGATGTGGCCCACCGGCTCCGGGCTGAAGACTTCGCCGAAAAGGGAGACGTACAGGGTGCGGTAGGCGGGTGGCCACGCCGGGTTGGTGATGTAGGCCAGGCCGTCGGCGCTGGCGTGGGCCGTGACCGGGTAGACGGGCCCGCTGTAGGGATCGCCGTCCACCCCGTCTTCCACCGGGCCAAACTGCTCCGGGAAGCCGTAGTGGTGGCCCCAGCGGATGTGGTTCACCTCGTCGGGCGCGTCGTTGAAGTCTGGGCCGTTTTCACTGGCGAAGAGCTGCCAGCGAGTTTCGCCGTCCGGGTTGTCCAGGTCCACTGGCACCGGCGCCCAGACCACGTCGTAGGCGTTGCGGACGCCCCGGCTGACCACCTCCAGGTCGGCCTGGCCCTGGCCATCCCGGGGGAAGCGGAGGATGGTGGCGTTGAGCTCGCCGCCCACCACCAGGTCATCGGTGGAGCCCAGGCCGAAGTAGATCCAGTGGTGGCCAGGTTCGCCGCTGAAGGGATCCGGATCCGGGTTCCAGGTCAGGCCGTTGTTCTGGTGGCGTCCCCAGGGCAGCCCATCGATGCGGAGGCTTCGTTCGTCGGCCACGCCGTTGCCGTCACTGTCTGCGGTGCGGTAGAGCTGCCCTCGCCCGCCGATCCAGACGGCGCCGTCCTCCGGGTCGTAGAGCAGCCCCACGATCTCGGTGAAGCCCGCCGCGTAGAGGCGTCGCCGGTCATACTGGCCGTCGCCGTCGTCATCCACGTACCACCAGACCCGGCCGCCCTGCAGACTGACCAGCATCTCCCCCTCGGGGGTGAATTCGATCTGGGTCATCTGCAGCAGGTTGTCGGCCACGGGCGCGACGGCGAAGCCCTCCGGCATCTGCAGGCCCTCGGCCAATTCCTGGGCCTGGGCCGAAGGGGCGACCGGCTCCTCCCAGACCGAATCAAAACGGAGACTTTCCAGGGTCAGCTCGCCGGCCATGTCGGCCCACTCGAAGACGATCTGGACGCCGGTGATCTGGTCAAAGGCCAGGGTCTTACCCTGGTCGTCCTTGAACTCTCGCAGGGGGATGCGGACTTCGCTGCGTCCCTCCTTCAGGCCGTAGCGGGCCAGGTTGACCGGAACCCGCCGGCCTTCCCGTTCCACCAGATAGAGGTTGGGCGTGAGGGTGCCGGTCCGTTCGGCCCGCAGGTAGAGGGTCTCGTCGCCCGTCAGGGGCCGGTCTGCATCGGCCCACTGGAGCGTCCAGCGGGCGTAGGTGGACGCGTCCACCGCCACCGTCAGGTGGGGCCGGCCGGCGCTTTCCTGGCAGGTCATCTGCGCTCCCTCGGGGTGGTCGCAACCCATCTCCAGGCCAGCCGCGCCCAGGAGTTCGGTGTCGTGGAGCGTAGCCGTTGCTGGCTCAGTGGCCGTTGAGGTTGTGGTTGATGTTGTGGTTGGGGTTGGGGTGGCGGTGGGCGTGGGGGATGGGGTGGGGGAAGGTCCCCGCCCACAGGACGCCATCAGGGTCAAGACAAAGAAGTATGGTATCAGCCGTGATAGACGCAATGGAACCTCCTGTGCGAAAAGTGTCCCTGTCAGTTTGGCACAGGAGGCAGCCGGGCGCAAGTTGGCGGCCAAGCAGAAACCACAGATTGCACAAAGGACGCGTGGCCTACCTCACTGGCTTCCTTGCGTCCCGGGGGTGTGGCCTCGTGGCGCTGGACCCGGCATGGAGGGCCGGCCGTCGGCGGCGCCGGTTGGCCAGTACGCGCCGTATCCCCGGCACCCGGACCGCCAGGAGCAGCAGGAGGAGGACGGCGTAGAGGGCCGGCCGCCCCAGGTCGATCTTGGCGACCCAAAGGTAGTGGACCACGGCCAGGCCGGCCGCCAGGTAGATCCACCGGTGGAGCTGCTTCCAGCGCCGGCCCAGGCGCTTCATCCAGCCCCGGGTGGAGGTGAGGGCCAGGGGCACCAGGATCAGGAAGGCGGCCAGGCCGGCCACGATGTAGGGCTTCTGGGGCAGGCCATCCCGCAGGATGAAATCCAGGTTGAAGCCGTAGTCCAGCCCTACGAAGATCAGCAGATGCACGCTGGCGTAGAAAAAGGCCCACAACCCCAGGGACTTGCGCACAACGGTCACCTGGCGCCAGCCCAGGATCTGGAGGGGGGTGACGGCCAGGGTCAGCAGGAGCAGGATGATGGCCGCCTGCCCCGTGCGGGTCGTCAGGTCGGCGATGGGGTTGACGCTGAGCCGACCGGCCCAAACATCCCAAAGGAGCTGGGCCAGGGGCCACAGCGCCCCCAGGTTGACGGCCAGCCAGAGCCAGTGGCGGAGCAGGGTCCGTCGCAGGGTTTCCATGGGGTTAGCTCGATGCCTCAGAAGTTGGCCCGCAGGTCCATGCCGTCGTAGAGATGGGCCACCTCCTCCTCGTAGCCATTGAACATCAGCGTCTCCCGACGCCCCAGCTCGCCCACCCGGCGCTCCGTGGCCTGGGACCAGCGGGAATGGTCCACGTTGGGGTTGACGTTGGCGTAGAAGCCGTACTCGTTGGGCGCGGCGGCCATCCAGGTAGAGACGGGCATCTTTTCCACCAGATCGATCTCGACGATGGCCTTGATACTCTTGAAGCCATACTTCCACGGCACCACCAGCCGCAGGGGCGCTCCATTGGCGTTGACCAGGAGCTTGCCATACATCCCGGTGGCCAGGATGGTCAGAGGGTGCATGGCTTCATCCAGGCGCAGGCCTTCCGTGTAGGGCCATTCCAGCCACCGGGCCTGCTGGCCGGGCATTTCATCCGGCCGGAAGATGGAGCGAAAACGGACAAAGCGGGCCTCAGACTTGGGCTCCACTTCCTTGAGCAGCTCGGCCAGGGGGAAGCCCACCCAGGGGATGACCATGGACCAGGCCTCCACGCAGCGCAGCCGGTAGATGCGCTCTTCCTGGGGAAATTTGCGCAGCAGGTCGTCGACGTCGTAGGTCTTGGGGTTGTTGACCAGGCCACCCACCTTCACCGTCCAGGGCCGGCTGTGGAACTTTTCGGCCAACCGGGCCACCCCCTGTTTGTCGGTGGTGAATTCATAGTAGTTGTTGTAGTGGGTGATCTCGTCGTAAGCGTTCAGGGGATCGCCCAATTCGTCCGTCTGTTGGCTGGCAAAGGGCTCGGCGTGGGCCAGGGCCGGGGGCAGATCCTCCAGGGGAACCGCTGAGGCGGCTGCAGCGGCCTCAGGTGCTGCCTCTGCCGCGGTTGCTCCCTCCCCAGTGGTGGGCAGGGATGGCCCGCAGGCGGCCAGGGCCACCGCACCGGCCAGCGCGCCGGCGCCCGCCATGAACTTGCGGCGGTTGAGATAGACATGTTCTGGTGTGATTTCCGAAGGTCGAATGGGAACCATGGTGATACTCTCCCTTAACTTCTCCAATGCCGATGGCCGGCAGGTACACGGCCGGGGATGGCTCCGCGGGAGCCACCCGGCGCACTCATCCTCTGCGAACAGGATGCCACATCTCTGTGAAGGGGCGCTGAAGACAGGCTTACAAATTTATTACAAGCGCTCACCTCATGTGAGATAACGACACAACCGGCGTCGCCAGATGGATCAAAAGATCCCGCTGCCGTACGAAACCAGGTTGACTTCTGCATGCAGTGTAGCCGAGGACAGGGACGGCGTCTGTGGTATGATATCCTTGTTTGGAGCCATATCAACCCACACCCACCTGACGACCAGCTGTGAACCCGATGCCCGATCTCATCACCCGTCTTCACCCCGCCGTGGTCCATTTCCCCATCGCCTTCCTGTTACTGTCCAGCGGGGCAGGGCTACTCTACCTCTACTGGCGGCCCCGACCAGAGCTTCGTATCCTCACCTGGTGGCCCATGGCCCTGGGCTGGATCGGCGGCGGGCTGGCAGTGCTCAGTGGGCTCCTGGCCCAGAGCAACCTGCCCCCCCAGCCCCCCTACGGCGCCATCCTCAACTGGCACATCGGCACAGGACTGGCCATGTTGGTCGTCTACGGCGACCTGCTCTATCGTCGCTGGCTGTGGCAGATGCGCCGGACCCGGCGCATGGAAAAGTCCCCAGGTGTCGGCTCCCACGGAACTCCTCCCCAGGACTGGCTGGATGAGCCCGGCGCGCGGCTCTGGGTGACCGGGCTGCTTCTGTTGGGCGCGGCACTGGTGGTGGCCAGCGGCTGGAACGGCGGCCGGCTGGTCTACGAATGGGGCGTCAACGTGGCCCGCCCCTGATGGAGGACGGGCCACCGGTTCGGGAGGTTATTCCGCCAGCATCCAGGTGGCCATGTTCTGGATCAGCTGGGCACCGTACTCGTCGGGGAACCAGGTCAGAGACATGCCCAGGATCAGCAGCCGGGCGCCCGTCGCATTCTCTTCCCCCTCATCGGTGAGGGCCAGGAGCAGGGGTGCGCCCGCGTTGTTGCTATCCGGCCCACGGCGCAGGACCACCGCGGGGCCATTGCTGCCCGAGTCCGGGTCTTCCGCCAGGGGGACCACCGGCGGCAGGCCGTTGGGCAACTGGATGGGTTCGCTGGGCAACCCCTGCACCAGCTCCGGGATCTCGCCGGTGGCCACCACATCCACGATGACCGAGGGCTCCTGATTGCTCATGCCCAGGAAGGGCCGGCGGCTGCTGATGGTCAGGCGTCCCCCATTGCTGATATAGGCCAGGAGCCCGTCCAGGTCCGGCACCCCTGGACCGCCGTTGGCGTAGCCCCCGCTGCTCCAGATGACCCAGGTGTAGCCGAGCAGATCCGCCGGCTCCAGCAAACCCTGGCTGGCCGTGCTCCACAGGTCGGGCTGGTATCCCAACTGGGTCAACGCCTGCAGGTAGAGGTCCGCCTCACTCACTTCGTCGGCCGCGGCCTGGTCGTTGTCGTCCACCAGCAGAATGGTGATGCCTTCCTCGCCGTCGGGGACGGGTGTGGCCGCTGCTGGGGCCGGCGGCGTGGGCGTCTTGGTCACTGCTTTCTCCCGGGTGATCGTGCCATCCGGCGTGACGGCGAGCTTCGGCCGGAAAGAGCAGATGGCCTGATCCGGCCCGGTCACGCAGTCACTGTAATCCCCCGAGAGCAGCCGATCCACGCCGGCCCGGATGCCTGCCGTATCCTGGCCGAAGACAGCCACCAGGCGGTTCCCCCCGGACAGCTCTCGCTGGAAGATCAGCACCGTCTCCGCGGCCAGCAGCCGCAGGCCGTCCCCCTCCTGCTCCAGGTAGACCTGAAGCTGGGGCTGGGGCGTGGGCGTGACGGCAGGCGTGGCCGGCGCCGTGGGTGTTACGGTTCCGTTGGCCGTCGGGGTAGGCGTAGCCGTCAAAGTAAGCCCCTGGGTTGCGGTCACCGTCGCCGCCTCGTTGACCGGCGTGGCCACTGGCGTCGAGATGGGGGTGGTCGCCGTGACGGTGAAGGGGATCGTATCGACCACAGGCGTGGCGGGCGCGGGAGCTGCGACTGTCGGGGTCACCATTTCTTCTACCAGGTGGAAGCCGGCCAGGGCCAGCAGATCCATCTCTTCCTCGGCCACCCCATAATCGGCCAACACGATTAGATCGGTCTCTGGCAGGTCGGCTTTCGATTTTTCAGCATCCGGCCCCTGGTCAGCGCCGCTGAGCTCCTCAGCCGTCAGGCCGGACAGCAGGGAGCGGCTGCCCAGGGTGAGGGTGCGGCCCTCCTGGTCCAGGTGGTGCTGGAGCCGGGCCCCCTCTTGCAGGCGCTCCGCATCCACGGCGCTGCCGCCGAAGATCAGGGTGACCTCCTGGCCCAGGTAGGCGGGGAAGTCCACGATGGTGTTTTCCCGGCTGGCGCCGGCCAGGAACCCGGCCACGAAGTCCACCAGGCGTCGGTTGTCGTGGCGCTCCACGTAGGGCTGGGTCATGACGTCGAAGTCGGTCATGGCCAGCACCCGGCCGTCCGTGCCTCGGGTGGGGTCGCCGGCCAGGGCTATGGTGGCGAAGCGGTTCACGCCCAGGCGGACGCTGCTGAGGGTGGTCTCGGCGCTGACCGACTGGGGAACGATAGCGCCGCCCAGGCTGCGGGCGCCGTAGAAGGCGATGGTGCTGTCGGCCAGTTCCGCGGCCTGATCCAGAAACTCGTCCAGGAAGATGTGAATGTAATTGCCGTCGTTGTGGATTGTGTCATACAGGTAGTCGTCGTGGAAGACCACGCCGAAGGGCTCGGCCAGGTTGTTGATGTCCTGGGCCAGGTCGCCCACCACATCCGGGTCGCTGATCAGGAGGAGCCGTCCTCCGTCGGCCACGAAACGTTCGGCCAGGGCAATCTCCTGGGGAGACCAGAGGAAAAAGGGGCTCACCACAATCAGGGCGCTGGCATCGGCCAGCAGGGGGGCCAGCTTGTCCGACTGATCGGGGAAGTCGTAGAAGTTGGTGATCTCCAGCAGGTTGATGTCGGTGAGCCAGAAGCGCAGGCCCACGCCGTGCCTGGCCAGGGCGGCGGCCAGGGGTTCAAACTGGCTGCGGGCCAGCCGGTTGCCGTGGGCCAGGTCCACTACCACCGGCCCCTGGCGCAGGTCCCGCCCCACCGGTTCCGTTGCCTGGGACAGGGCGATGGGCGTGGGGGTGGGGATGGGCGTGGCCGCCACCTGGAGGGCAGCCACGTCGCCGGGCGAATAGGGACGACGGTGGTATCCCCACACCCATGTGCGGACCACCAGGGGCAGGAGCAGGAGCACTACGCCCGCAATCAGGACCAGGAGACGACGAATGTGCAGTGGCATGGGCATCAATCTCCCGCTGGGAATGGGGCCACGCCGGAAGACTCCGGTGGCCGGGGCAGGGTGTGGGAAGTGGGCAGGGGGGCCATGGACCGAAGGCGCAGGAGATGTTGATCGACTTCGGTGCCTTCCAGAACCCCAGGCAGGGGGATGCGGGTATCCAGCAGGAAAACTGCATCGGGCGGGGCGGTCTCTACCAGCGTTTGGACCGCTTCATCCAGGGGCTGGGGCGTGGGGACGGCTGTGCCGCCCAGGTAGCTTTCCAGCTCCACCACCTGGTAGCGGCGTATGCCGGCCAGCTCCGCGGCCCCTGTGATGGCGTCGGAGCGGCTTCCCTCCACATCCACCAGGCCGATGGCCACGGCCTCACTGCCCAGGTAGATGCGGGCTTCGGCCAGCACCTCTGGTGCTACCTGTAGGGGATTGAGCTCCGCGTTCTGGCGCATATGTACCACATGGCCCAGGAACGATTCCTTGACCAGCTCCAACTGCCGGATGCGGTCGAAACGGCTGCCGCCGGTGAGCTTGTAGGGGCCACTGCTCAGCTCCTCCGGCGCCAGGCTGGGGTCCGGGGGGCGCGGCCCTCGGGTGCCGATGTTGCCCACGTAGGCGCTGGCCGGCGCGTAGATGCGGTTGGCCGCCGCGGCCACGTAGTAGCCGCCGCTCACGGCGATGCCGTCGATGACCGCTACCACCGGTTTTTCCTGCCGCATTTTCAGCAGGGTGTAGAAGATGTTCTCGCTGCTGGTGGCCAGGCCGCCCGGGCTGGCCAGCTCCAGGACCACGGCCGCAACGCGGCGATCTTTTCGGGCCGCTTCCAACAGGTCAATCAGCGGCCCGGCGCTCTCCAGGTCGATGGTGCCTTCAAAGCGGACCAACCCGATGACCGGCTGGGGCGCGGCCCATTGGCCCAGCCCAAGGCCCAACACGAGACATACCAGCAGAAAGCCAGCCCAGATCAGATATTCCCAGGACGTGCGTTGCATCTCTGTGCCTCTCTTGGGGCGTTAAGGCCCGGGTGTGTCGATACCCGGGACGAGACGGACAGTCGGTACGGCGCTGCCATTCCAGAGCCGAAACGGTGCACCGCGGCGTGGGCCAGAGGAGCGACGGTGATAACGGGGACAGCCAGATTGTCGTCGCCATGGGATTATAACATCATATGGGCGGCTGCTCCATTTGCCACCAGGCTCAGTTGCTGCCAGAATGGTCACTGGCGTGTTGAAGTCGATCCCCGGATTTCACAGATGAACACAGATTTTTATCCAACCCTATGATATCGATTCAGTTGTTCGGCACTCCCCAGATCTTGTGGCATGGCAGGCCCCTTGTGCTGCGCAGGCGCAAGAGCCGCGCCCTCCTCTATTACGTGGCGGCCCAGGTGGAACCGGTGCCCCGCGACCGGTTGCTGGCCCTCCTCTGGCCAGATCACCCGGCCGCCACCGCCCGCCACAATCTGCGCAGTACCATCCACAGCGTTCGCCGGGCCACCCACCAGGCCCTGGTGGTGGACGGCGATACCCTGGCCCTGGCCGAGGAGTGCCAGGTGGACATCCGCACCTTCGTGCAGGTCCTGACCGCGGCCGACGCTTCCCTGGACACCCTCACGGCCGCCCTGGCGCGCTACCGGGGCGACTTCCTGAGTGACTTTCACCTGCCGGATGCCCCCGACTTCGACGACTGGGCCGCGCTGGAGCGGGAACGCCTGCGCCGCCTGGCCATCCGCGGCTACAGCCGGGTCAGCCAGTTGCACGAGGCGCAGGGGGACTACTGTGCCGCGCTGTCAGCCCTGGAGCGGGCCCTCCGGCTGGATCCCTTCCAGGAAGATCTCCAGCGTTCTTGCCTGCGCCTTCTCTACCTGGCCGGCGACCGGGCCGGCGCCATTCGCCGCTTCGAGGAATTTTCACGACTGCTGGCCGAAGAGATGGGTGTCCCCCCCATGGCGGAGACCCAGGCCCTCTACGACGCCATCATTACCGACCAGGCGCTCCCGGAAGAAAGCGGACGCAGCGCTCCCCCTACTCCCGGGCAAACAACGGCCGCTGCGAAGGCGGCGACCGTAGCCGCACCCCCGCCCCCGCCACCCTCGAACGAACCGGCGGACCCTCCCTTCGTGGGCCGCCGTACCCATCTGGAGGCGCTCCACCAACTCTACCACAGCCGCAAACTTGTTCTCGTCGAGGGCGAGGCGGGCATCGGCAAGACACGCCTGGTGGATACGTTCCTGGCGAGCCTGGCTGCCGTGGGCCAGGCAGACCATGCCTGCCTGGCCATGCGGGGCAGCGCCCGAGAGCTGGAGAGCCGGCTGCCCTACCAGCCCATGATCGAGGCCTTGCGCAGCCTGCTGGCCTGGTCCGGCTGGCCGGCGCTCTACCGGCGCCTGAATGTGCCGTCCCTCTGGCTGGCAGAACTGACCCGCCTGATTCCAGAGCTGGCCGTAGAGCAGCCGACGCTCGGCCCTGGGGAACGGTCGCCGGACGAATCTCGCCTGTGGGAAGGCGTATCCCAGTTCCTGATCGCCGTGGCCCGGCAGCAGCCACTCCTGTTGGTTCTGGATGACCTGCACTGGGGCGACGCCTCAACCCTGGGGCTGCTGGGCTATGTGATCCGACAGGCCGGCCATGCCCACGTCCCCCTGTACTTCCTGGCCACCGCCCGTCCGGTATCCCAACGCTCCCAACTGGCCCTCTTGTTCCATTCGTTGCTGCGGGAAGGGCGCCTGGAACGGATTTCCCTGGGCCCCCTGCAACCCGATGAGGTGATTGCACTGGCCCGGCAGCTCAGCCCCCAGTACGGCTACCCTCTGGGCAACTGGCTCAACCGGAGCTCGGAAGGGCACCCCTTCGTCCTGGTGGAGCTGATCCGCCACGCCCGGGAGCATAGGCTCCTCCTGCCCGATGGTACAGTCAACCTGAATCGCCTGCCAGGCGCGCCGGTGGTCCCCCAGACGGTCTATGAGCTGCTCCAGGCCCGGCTGGAAACCCTGTCCGACGCCGCGCGGCGGGTCCTGGACGCGGCGGCCATCGTGGGGCGGGAGTTCGACTTTGAGGTAGTGGCCCGGGTGGCTGCGCTCTCCGACAGCGCCGCCCTGGATGCCCTGGACGAGCTGCAGCGGGCCCGCCTGATCTCCCCCGTGGGCGCCCACCTGTTTGCCTTCGATCATACCCTGACCCGGGAAGTGGTCCATCGGGAGGTCAGCGGAGTCCGGGAGGGCTTCTTGCATCGGCGGGTGGCTGCCGCCCTGGAGAGCATCCATCACCACCGGCTGGATGAGGTGGCCGGGCTGATCGCCCACCATTACGCCGAAGGAGGCCTCCCGGAGCTGGCCAGCAAGTTCGCCCGGCGGGCCGCCGACCGGGCTGTCCACCTGGCGGCCTGGACCGAGGCGATCCAGTTCTATCGTCAGGCGCTGTCAGGCGCGCCCCCCTCCCACCGGGCTGGGATTCTGGCTTCCCTCGGCGTGGCCCAGCTCCAGGCCGGGACTTCCGCCCAGGCTGGTGAAACGGCCCGTCAGGCGGTGGAGCTGGCCCTCCAGCAGAAGGACAGGTCGGCCCTGATACGCGGCCTCTATGTCCTGGCCGAAGCCCTGTTCCTGCAGGGGCGCTACCGGGAGCTGATCGAGATGGCCCAGCAGATGGCCCACCAGGATGAGCTGGAGGTGGGCTATTGGGTGGAGTTTGTCTGGGGCGCTGCCCTGGCCCAGGAAGGGCTGGAACTACAGGAGGCGGCCCGGCACCTCCGCCAGGCCGAAGCCCTACTCCAGGCTGCCCCCGGGCCTGTCCAGCAGGTGCGCCTGGCCCAGATCCAGTTTGAGTTGGGCAACATCGCCGCCCAGATGGGCGACCTGGCCCAGGCCATCGCCCACTATCAAAAAACCCGGCAACTCACCGCCGAAGCAGACAGCGAAGAGCTCCAGCGCTGGCACATCTTGAGCCACAACAACCTGGCCTATCACCTTCACCTGTTGGGCGATCCTGCCGCGGCCGATCACGTGCAACAGGGATTGGCCCTGGCCCGGGAGACGGGGGCCCTCAGCCTGCTGCCTTACCTCCTCTCCACCGCCGGCGAGATTGCCCTGGCCCAGGAGGAATGGAGCGTGGCCGAAGGCTACTTCACCCAGGGGCTGGCCCTGGCGGAACGGCTCACCCACCCGGAGCGCATCGCCGGCCTCACGGCCAACCTGGGGCGGGTGGCCCTGGCCAAAGGCCAGCACAACCTGGCGATCCACCGTTTCTCCACGGCCCTGGCCCATGCGGATCGGTTGCACCACAACCACCTGGCCGCGCGGGTACGCCTCTGGCTGGCGCCCCTGCTGCCGCCGGAAGAACGGCGCCAGCGCCTCCAGGAAGCGCGCACCCTCATCGAGCTGGGCGGCTACCGGCACCTCCAGGATCGGCTGGACGCGCTGACCTGGGAAGACCAGGCGGGCGACGATCCCGGCGGGGTGCCCTGACGACGGTGTGTGTTGATGGTTCTGTTGACGGTTTTGCTGCTGCCCCTGTTGACAGGCTGTTGACGGCTGACCGGTATGCTGGTCATGTCATCAACAAGTGAACCAGTCACTATGTCAACAGGAGCAAACTACCATGAGCTGGACCATTGACTACGCCCATTCCCAGATCGAGTTTTCCGTGCGACACCTGATGGTGAGCCGGGTGCGGGGTCGTTTTGAGAAGTTCCAGGGGAATATCCATGTGGATGAGGAGCATCCAGAGAACTCCACCGTCTACGTGGAGATCGACGCTGCCAGCATCAACACCGGCCAGCCGGATCGAGACGCCCATCTGCGCTCTCCCGATTTTCTGGATGTGGAGAACCACCCCCACCTGATCTTCCGCAGCAAGCGGGTGGAGGTGCTGGATGACAGCCACGGGAAGCTGATCGGCGACCTGACCATCCGGGGCGTGACCCGGGAAGTGGTCCTGGATGTCACCTACCATGGCCAGGTGAAGAGCCCCTTCGGCCCCTTCGTCAGCGCCGGCTTCAGTGCCCAGACCAAGATCAACCGCAAGGACTGGGGCCTGACCTGGAACGCGGTGCTGGAGACCGGCGGCGTGGTCGTGGGCGACGAGGTGGAAATTTCCATCGAACTGGAGCTGATGAAGTCCCTGGAGGAAGCGCCCGCAGCCGCCACTGCCTGATGGGCGGCCGGCCGCTCTGCATCGTCAACACGCTATCTGGATTCCCCACAACAAGGAGGCCGCCTCTACCAGGCGGCCTCCCTTTTTACCAGTCGCACAGGGACTCCACAAACGCGGCCGAACCGTCCCGCAGCCAGCCGTCCAACTGGGCCACTTCCTTGAGCTGCTGCCCCCGGACCCGAGGGACGGCCACGAACTGGCAGTCCACCTCGGGCAGGGCGGTCATGTCTCCCCATAGCTTTTCCCACTGGGCCACCGGGTAGATGTCCTCCTGGCCCTTGCCCCAGCGCTTTTTTACATCCTTCAGGGTGATGTAGGTGGGGACCCGGGCCGCCACCCGGCGGACCGCCCTGGCCACCTTCTCCTCATGTTCCAGGTCATTCCGAGTCAGGCCAAAGAGGGCCAGCAACCGGTCCAGGTGAAGCCAGGTGGTGGCGGAGTTGTAGTAGGTCAGGCCGAACTCGATCTCTTCTCGGGGCAGGGCCAGCCCCTCCACCAGCCGCAGGTGGCCATCCACCCGGGCCAGGCCGCCGCCCCGATCCTCCAGGCGCCGGCCGATCACCTCGCCGGTCCAGAGGCGGCCCGACTGGATGTGGTAGCCCAACACGGCCGTCCCCAGGGGGCTGCCCACGTCTGCACCCAGGGTGTCGATGTTATGGACCATCAGGTACTGGAGGGTGGGCCGTTCGGCCAGCAGCCGGGCCAGTACGCCGTTCCGCAGCAGGTTGGGCACCTCGTACCAGTGGCCCACCGGGTGCAGGCATTGGACCGGCACGTTGTCGGTGTAGTCGCTGCCTTCGCCCATCTGCTGCGCCCAGTGGATGAGAGCCGCCCGCAGGCTGTCCTGCACCTTTTGGGCCTGCTCGTCCAGCAGCTGTTGGGGCATCTCCTCCCAGGCAAAGCGGAGATCCCGGGCCATGGGCACCATGCGCAGGCCGATGCTGCGCCCCGGCGAGAGGTAGAGGGGGCCCGGGTAGCCGTAGTGTTGTTCCGCCTCCAGGTAGGCTTCGATGGCGCCGTGGGTCAGGTAGCTGGTGGTGATGATGTGGGGCAGGGGGGTGCCGTAGAGCCGGCCCGCCCGCCGGCTTTTGGCCAGATGCACCTCGATGAAGGAGCGATGGCGACCCCGCAGCCGGCAGAACGGGTGGAGGGCCTTGACCACGCCGGCCCCATGGGTCCAGCGGCTGCCCGCGCCGCCCGCCAGGGAGACCACCGCCACCTGCCCGGCGGCCAGGGCTTCGGCGCCAATCTGCTGGAGCTCCTGCAGCCGGGCCGTATCCTGTTCCGGGCCGATGATGAAGACGTCCTCCGGCTTCACATCCTCGATGGTGGTGCTGACGGGCAGACGATTCTGGGCCAGGCCGATCCGTCCGCTGCGCAGGTCGGCCTGGATCTGCTCGTGCTGGGTCCGGTCGAAGCCGTAGCGGGCCAGCAAGGACTCCAGGCTCTGGCCGTCCCCATCCCCATCGTCCCGGCCCGGCAGCAGGCGGTCGAAGAGGGTCTGGACCATGCCTGCCAGCGCCGGGTTGCGGCGGCAGGCCGCGCCGAAGTGGTCCAGTTCAGCCCGCTGGAAGGCGGAAAGCCGGCGGGTATCCATCCGGAGTAGGGCGGGCACTCGCTGGGCGTAGTAACCTGGCGGCATGAGCGCGGCGTCTCCCTGGAGAAGTTCGGCCCAGGTGCCCCGCTCGTTGATGGCGAAATCGTAGACCACCGGATCCATGGCGAAGGGCACCGCGGCCTCCAGGCGGCGTTTGGTTTCCACCATGATCTCCTGGAGCCGTTCCTGGGCCGCGGCACGCACTGCTGGATCGAAGATGAAGCCCATGCCACCGCCCGCCATGCCGCCCATCATCCAGAAGCCCCAGAAGCCGCCGCCAAACTCTCGTTGCACCCGCTCGATGAGGGTCTCGGTGTAGAGGTTCGTGGCCCAGGGGATGATGGTCTGGATGGGGCCGTGGAAATTGCGGTGGGTGGCCGCGCCGATGCCCCGCACATCCCCGGCCCGGAGCAGGGCCAGGATCTCGTCGATGATCTGGATGGCCTCCTGCCGGGCCTGCCATTCGGCTTCGGAGCGCAGGAGGTACTTCTCGGTCACCATCTCCAGGATGGGGCCCACATCCTGGGCCATGCCCCCATGGACCAGCACCAGGCTCTCCTGGAGACGCCGCCGCGTCTCGGCGGAGGCATCCTCCAGGGTGAGGATGCGGTGATCCGGCAGCAGGCGCCCACGACTGATGCCGTACTCGGGATCGCCGGGCCGGGCCTCCACCCCCTGGATCACCTTCATCCCCGGCCAGATGCCCCCCGAGTCCTGCCAGCCGCCGCCGGAACCACCCAGCCATTCCCCCAGGATGGCCCGGGCCGCCACCACCCGGCGTTCCCCTTCCTGCAGCGGCCCGGTCAGGCTCTGGGCCTGGCCCGTGGCCCGCATGCAGACGGCGATCAGGGAGGCCAGCAGGTTGGTGGAGACGGCCAGGCGGGAGCCCTTGGGGATGCCGTTGACCTGGCTGACCAGCTCGATGCCATGGCCTGGGCCCACCAGCCGGGCCAGCAGGTCGGCCAGGGGCTGCGCGGCCCCCTCCATGCCGGGCGGCACCAGGCCGGCCGCGATGACCGCAGCCTTGAGCAGGCCCAGGTAGTCCCGGGCAAAGTCGAAGACTTCCTCCAGGGAGGTGATCTCCGCCGTGGCGCCCAGGTCCACGCTCACCAGGCGCAGGACCGGCTGGTCGATCACCCGGAAGTAGGTCTCGATGGGGGGGCGGGGCCGACCCGGGCTATCGCCCCGCACGCTCAGGTCGATGGAGACGTTCAGCACCCGGGCGCCCTCGGGGAAGTCCATGCCCAGGAAGAAGATGTCGCTCCAGCCGCTGTGGGTCAGGTCCATGCGGACGGGGGTGGCCTCGTGGAGGATGGGGAAAAGGCCATCGGGCTCCTGGCGCTGGAGCAGCTCCGGGCGTACCCGCAGGGGATGGTCGGCCGGGTGGCCGATGCGGAACATCCACTGGTTGCCCCGCACCGAGCGGACGCTGCGCCGGACCTGGTTGGCCAGGGTCTGGAAGCCCAGCTGGTGGTAGGCCGCGGCCAGGGCGCTGGCCAGGCCGTCACTGAGGCCCCCGTCCCGCTCCTGGGCGGCCAGGAAGAGATCGATGGCCTCCTCGAAACGGCGGCGTAGTAGATTCGCATAGCCCTCGAAGGGGATAAAGCCCCGGGGCCGGATCCCGGGTTTGGTGGGCAGGTGAAAGCGGTAGATGGCGTAGAGGAAGAAGAGGGCACGTACCCGCTCGTAGAGGTTCTCCGCCTCGCGGCGGAAGCGGTCCAGCTCGGCGCACTCCCGGAGCAACTGGGGAAGGGAGGCCCGGCGGCAGAAGGCATCCAGGGAGCGGTTACGCACTTCCGGATCGGACGCGGTGATGATCTGGATCAGCTCACCCATGGGCCTGGAACCTCCCGCCGGCGCTCAGTTCTCGCTGGACCAATAGCTCCACCAGCTTGCTCAGCACCTCATCCCGCTCCCGGCCGCTCAGGGCCAGGGCCAGCTGAGCCATGAGCAGGCCGTACTTCACGCCCAGGTCATAGCGGGCGCTTTCCTGTTGCTCCAGGGCCAGCACCTGCTCCTGTCGGGCCAGCTGGGCCAGGGCGCTGGAGAGGGTCACCTGGCTGCTTTCCTGGGCCTGGGCCAGCTGTTGCGCCAGGATCTCCATCACCGTGGGGGTGAGGACGTGCATGCCGAAGAAGCAAAGGTAGTGGCCTGCCCGCAGCCCAGAGACGATGAGCTCCTGCTCGGCCTGGGTCGGGGTGGGTTTTTCCACCACGGTGTCTACCTGGTACAGGTCTACCCGGCCGGGCAGGCGGCGGCCGCCGATGGTGCCGTAGTAGGGGAGGAGGCTTTCCCGGGTGGCCTGGACGGCGCAGACGGTACAGGCTTCCGCCCGGGCCAGCTCCACCAGCCGGGTGGCACAGCCCTGTCCGTCCCGGCTGATGTAGAGGTGGTCGCCTACCAGGTGCAGAAAGGCATCCTGCTCGACGAAGTCTCGGGCACAGTGGATGGCATGGCCGTAGCCCAGGGGCTCCGCCTGCTGGATGAAGTGGAGACGCCCGGCGTGATCGCCCGCCACCTCGGCGTAGGCGGCTTCATCGCCCGGCCGCACCACCAGGCCGATGGCCTCGATGCCGGCCTGGACCACTTCGCCCAGCAGGATGGACAAGACCGATTTTTCCACACCATCCCGGTCGATGAGCATCTGCAGGGGCAGCGCGCGCTGGCGTCGCCCTGCCACGGTGATCACAGCCTTGGCAATTTTCATGGGCTCTTCCTCTCCTCTGCGGGGCTGCTACAGGGCCGCGGCGGCCACCAGGTTGGAACAGCGGCCCAGCCAGCCACTGCGGATGGCTGTGGGCTCGGTGGTGAAGAGAATGCAGATCTGGGCCCGCACGGGATCCACCCAGACCACGGTGCCGGTGGCGCCGCCGTGGCCGTAGGTGCCCGGCGAGGTCAGGTCGCCGAAGTAGGACCAGCCTGAAGCCGGCTGGCGGCGCCAGGCCAGCCCCCAGCCCAGTCCCCACGCCTGGCGATAGCGCGCGGTGGCCGGGATCACGGGGTTGCCGCTGGTCTGGTCCCGGGTCATGGCAGCCACGGTGGCCGGGCTCAGGATCCGGATCCCGTTCAACATGCCGCCGTTGAGGAACATCTGGCAGAACTTGAACATGTCGCCCACCGTGGTGAACATCCCTCCCCAGGGCGCGGCAAAGTTCCACCAGTAGGGCGTATTCCAACCCCAGTCGGTCCCTTCCATCTCCGGCTCCAGGTGGACGTGGGCGATGCGTTCCGGGGGGAGGTGGCCCAGGCCCAGGGAGGTATCGTTCATGCCCAGGGGCTCGAAGATTTCCCGGCGCAGGAATTCGGGCAGGGGGGTGTCGGTGATACGTTCGACGATGGCGCCCAGCATGGCGATGCCGCAGCTCTGGTACTGGATGTCGGTGCCCGAGGGAAAGTCCAGCTCCAGCTCACAGATCCGCCGGACGAATTCGGAAAGGGGCGCATGCCGCCGGCGCAGCTCCAGGTTGTCCGGCAACATGTCGGGTAGGCCTGAGGTGTGGGTCAACAGGTGACGGACCCGGACCCGTTCCTTGCCGTGGGCGCCGAATTCCGGGATGATGGCACAGACCGGATCGTCCAGCAGAAGCTGGCCCCGTTCCACCAGCAGCATGGCCGCGGTGGCGGTCACCGGCTTGGTGACGGAAGCGACCAGAAAGATGGTGTCCGGGCGGATGGCGGGGTTGGGATCTTGGGGACGCAGACGGCCCACGGCGAAGGCAGGCAGGGGGATGCCGTGGCGTGCGACGAGCAGGGCGGCGCCAGGGATCTGGCCTGAAGCCACGCTTGCTTCCACAAACTGGTAGGTACGGGCCAACTGGGCAGGTGAGAGGCCGCATTCCGCAGCCCGTTCGACGGCTTCCATGGGGCAGCTCCTGGGCGTGTTGAGGGGCGAAAATTGTGAAACTATACGAAAATCGTGGATAAATTGGTTGTGTTTCTGGTAAGTGCGGGATTTCGTGGCGCTCCTATCCAGGAGGGCTTACAAAACCGAAATTGAGCTATACGAAAATTAGGCGAATTCGGCATGCCGAAACGTCATGATGGCCCGGACATCAAAAGTCCCGGCCGCCCAACGGGACAGCCGGGACTTTGAGCCGGGCCTGGTGTGGCCCATTAAGCGTCCGTGATGCAGCCCTGGGAGGCCGACGCCACGGTCTTCATGTACTTGTAGAGGACGCCCTTGGTGAACTTGGGCGGCGGCGGGCTCCAGCGGGCCCGGCGTCGCTCCAGCTCCTCTTCCGACAGATCTACATCCAGGGTGTTCTTCTCCGCGTCGATGGTGATGATATCGCCATCCTGCACCAGGGCGATGTTGCCGCCCACCTGGGCTTCCGGGGTGATGTGGCCCACCACGAAGCCGTGGGTGCCGCCGGAGAAGCGGCCGTCGGTGATGAGGGCCACGCTCTTGCCCAGGCCCGCGCCCATGATGGCCGAGGTGATGGAGAGCATCTCCCGCATGCCGGGGCCGCCCTTGGGCCCTTCGTAGCGGATGACCACCACGTCGCCGTGGGTCACCTTGCCCGCCTGGATGGCCTCCAGGCACTCCTCCTCCGAGTCAAAGACCCGGGCCGGGCCGGAGAAGCGGGTACCTTCCTTGCCGGTGATCTTGGCCACCGCGCCTTCTGTGGCCAGGTTGCCGTAGAGGATCTGGAGATGGCCGGTCTGCTTGATGGGGTTGGAGAGGGGGCAGACGATGGTCTGGCCCTCCTTCAGGTCGGGCAGCTCGGCCAGGTTCTCTTCCAGGGTCTTGCCGGTGACGGTCAGGCAGTCGCCGTGGAGCAGCCCTTCCTTGAGCAGGAGGCGCTGGACGGCCGGCACGCCGCCCACTTCGTAGAGATCCTCCATCACGTAACGGCCGCTGGGCTTGAGGTCGGCCAGCAGGGGAGTGCGGTCGGAGATGGCCTGGAAGTCGTCGATGGTCAGGGGTACATCCGCCGCGTGGGCCATGGCCAGGAGGTGCAGCACCGCGTTGGTGGAGCCGCCCAGGGCGATCACCACGGTGATGGCGTTCTCAAAGGCCTTGCGGGTCAGGATGTCCTTGGGCTTGATGTCTTCTTCCAGCAGGTGGAGCAGGGCCGGCCCCACCCGGTGGCATTCCTCGATCTTCTCCCGGGCGGTGGCGGGGATGGAGGAGCTGTAGGGCAGACTCAGGCCCAGGGTTTCGATGGCCGAAGCCATGGTGTTGGCGGTGTACATGCCGCCGCAGGCGCCCGCGCCGGGGCAGGCGTGGCGAAGCACTTCCCGCAGCTCTTCTTCGCTGATCTCCTTGGCCAGCCACTGGCCATAGGCCTCGAAGGCTGACACAATGTCCAGCTTCCGGTCCCCCAGCTTCCCGGGGCGGATGGTGCCGCCGTAGACGATGATGGTGGGCCGATTGACCCGGGCAGCCGCCATGACGGTCCCCGGCATGTTCTTGTCGCAGCCGGGGATGGAGACGTTGGCGTCGTACCACTGGGCCCGCATCACCGTCTCGATGGAGTCGGCGATGATGTCCCGGGAGAGGAGGGAACACTTCATCCCCTCGGTACCCATGGAGATGCCGTCGCTGACGCCGATGGTGTGGAAGATCAGGCCCACCATGCCGGCTGCCTGGACGCCCGCCTTGACCTCTTTCGCCAGGTCGTTGAGGTGCATGTTGCAGGTGTTGCCTTCCCAGCCCATGCTGGCGATGCCCACCTGGGGTTTCTGCATGTCTTCGTCGGTGAGGCCGATGCCGTAGAGCATGGCCTGGGAGCCCACCTGGGACCGCACCTGGGTGAGGTGGCGGCTGTACTTGTTCAACTTGCCGTTGACCGTTGTCACAGCCATGAGCAATTTTCTCCTCGTTCGTGTTGTTTAATTCGTGTGATTTGTGGCTCTTCTTACGCCTTCTCAGGCGGTGACGGCGCCTTCCTGTTGCCGGGCCTGCCGTTCGGCGTCGGTCAGCAGGAAGTACTCCACCGAGTCGGCCAGGGCGATCCAGCTGGCTTCGATGATGTTGGTGCTGGCGCCCACGGTGCTCCAGCTCCGCTCGCCGTCGGTGCTGTCGATGAGGACCCGCACCTTGGCCGCGGTGCCGCTTTCGCTGTCCAGGATGCGCACCTTGTAATCCTTGAGATGGTGGTGCTGGAGGCGCGGGTAGAGCTGCTGGATGGCCTTGCGCAGCGCCCGATTCATGGCGTTGACCGGGCCGTTGCCTTCGGCCACTTCGTGGAAGATCTTGTCGCCCACCCGCACTTTGACCGTGGCTTCGGAGAACATGCCCCGGCCGGCCCGATGTTCCACCGTGGCCGTGTAGTCGATCAGCTCGAAGGGGGGCGTGTAGTCTGTCCGGGTGCGACGCAGGAGCAGCTCCACGCTGGCCTCGGCGCTCTCGAAGGCGAAGCCCGCGTTCTCCAGTTCCTTGATCTGCCGCAGGACCTGGCGCTCCTCCTCCCGGCTCAGGCCGTCCAGGCCGAACTCCCGCCGTTTGACCGCGATGTTGTCCTTGCCGCTCAGCTCGCTCACCAGCACCCGGGTCTCGTTGCCCACCAGGGCCGGATCGATGTGTTGGTAGCTCATGGCGTGTTTGACCACCGCGTTGACGTGGGTGCCGCCCTTGTGGGCAAAGGCACTGGCCCCCACAAAGGGCTGGTGGGTGTCCGGGCTCAGGTTGGCCAGCTCGCTGACGAAGCGGCTGAGCTCGGTGAGCTGGGCCAGTTGCTCTGGAGAGACCAGTTCGTAGCCCATCTTGAGCTGTAAGTTGGGGATCACGCTCATCAGGTTGGCGTTGCCACAGCGTTCACCGTAGCCGTTGACGGTGCCTTGCACGTGGGTGCAGCCCCGGCGCACGGCCTCCAGGGTGTTGGCCACCGCGGTCTCGCTGTCGTTGTGGGCGTGGATCCCCAGGACCACGTCGGCGGCCGGTGGCTGGTGGCCGTTGCTTGGTTCGTCGCCATCCAGGGAATGTCCTAGGAGATCCCGCCGCACCGCGTCCACGATCTGGCCGATCTCCCAGGGCAGGCAGCCGCCGTTGGTGTCGCACAGCACCACCACGTCGGCGCCGCCCAGGATGGCGGCCTGGAGGGTGGCCAGGGCATACTCGGGGTTGGCCTTGTAGCCGTCGAAGAAGTGTTCGGCGTCGTAGATCACTTCTCGCCCCTGGCTTTTGATGTAGCGGACCGATTCCCGGATCATGCGCAGGTTTTCCTCCATGCTGGTGCGCAACACTTCCCGTACATGGAGGTCCCAGCTTTTGCCGAAGATGGTCACCACCGGTGTATTGGCACTGATCAGGAGCTGGATCTGGGGATCGTCGGCCGGGTCCAGGCCGGCCCGGCAGGTGGAGCCGAAGGCTGCGATGCGGGCGTGGCGTAGCTTCAGCTCTCGCTGGGCCCGGTCGAAGAATTCCATGTCCTTGGGGTTGGAGCCCGGCCAGCCGCCTTCGATGTAGTCCACGCCGAATTCGTCCAGGCGGCGGGCGATGCGCAGTTTGTCATCGCAGCTGAAGGATACCCCTTCGCCCTGGGTACCGTCCCGCAGGGTGGTGTCAAAGATTTGGATCTGCCGTTTATTCATGGTTGTTGACCCTCAGGTAAATGAGCGGCGGTGTCTGCCCGGCTGGTATGCCGGCGGGGCCGCCGTTTCCGACTTTCTGACTGGGGAGGCGTGATCGGTCACGCCTCCGAAAAAATGTCGCTGATGCTGTTGAGCACCCGCTCGGGCCAGATGCCCCGGCCCAGATCCTCCCTGCGGAAGCGGCCTGTCTTCACCAGCCAGCCCTGCATGCCCATCAGCTGGGCGCCCCGCACGTCGATCTCGATGTCGTCGCCGATCATGGCGACCCGGGCGGGGGGAAGCTGTAGCTCATCCAGGGCCATGTGGAAGTAGGAGGAGCTGGGTTTGCCGATGACCAGCGCGCTGACTTCGGTGGCATATTCCAGGGCGACCACGAAGGGGCCGGCATCCAGGAAGAGGCCCTCTTCGGTGCGCCAGATGCGCTTCTTGTGCAGTGCCACCAGTTGGGCGCCGTTCAAGATGGCGCGCATGGCCCGGTTCAGTCGGGGGAAGGTGAAGCTGGCCCCCATGTCGCCCACCACCACGAATTCCGGCGCCTCCTCGTCCACCTCGATCCCCTCGAATTCCAGTTGGGCATCGGGGAGGAGGAGCGGGTAGTAGCTGCGCGCGTTCTGGCTGCGCAGGTACTGGGCTGCCGCGTAGGTGGCGGTGAGCAACTCGTCGGCCTCCATCTCAAACCCCATGGCCGACAGGCGCTCCAGCAGGCTCTGACGACAATAAATCGTCGTGTTGGTCAGAAAGCGGTGGGGAATGCCCCGGGCGCGCAAGGCACGAATCGCCTCTGGCGCGCCCGGTATCACCTCGCTGCCGCGGGTCAACACCCCGTCGATATCGATTAAGAGACCGTCTACAGTGGACAGTAGATCAGCCACGGCCCGAATCCTTTATCCAAAAGGCGCTGTACCTCAACCTGTGTTTTGCAGGCCGGCGGCGACCCCGTTGACCGAGAGAACCACCGCGTCCCGCAGCCGGTTGGCATTGGGGGCATCCGGTTCCTGGCGCAGCTTGCGCATCAGGGCCACCTGCATGTAGTTCAGGGGATCCACATACGGGTTGCGCAGGGTGATGCTCCGCTGCAGCCAGGACTCGTTGTCCAGGAGCTGCTGATAGCCGGTGATGGCCAGCACCATCTTCCGGGTCCGCTCATATTCGTCCAGGATCTGGCTGAAGATCTCCTGGCGGATCTCCTCGTCCGTCAGGCTGGCATAGAGGGAGGCGATGGCCATATCGCCGATGCACAGGCCCATCTGCACGTTGTCGATGACGGTGCGGAAGAAGGGCCAGTTCTGGTACATGTCCCGTAGTTCGGCCAGCCGCGCTTCCTGCCCTTCGCCAGCCGCCTCTTCCCCAGAAGCGGGCTCGGCCGGGCCGTCACCGTGTACCCAGGCGTCCAGCGCGGTGCCCACCCCATACCAGCTCGGGAGGTTGACCCGGGACTGGGTCCAGGCGAAGACCCAGGGGATGGCCCGCAGGTCGGCGATGGACTCGGTCTGGCGGCGGCGGGAGGGCCGGGAACCGATGTTGAGCAGGTCAATCTGGTCGATGGGCGTGGCCTCGTGGAAGTAGCGCAGGAAGCCGGGCTTTTCCACCAACGAGCGATATTTGGCAAAGGCCCGCTCGCTGAGGGCGTCCATGATGGTGGCCCAGTGGGGCTCCTGCTGGTAGTGGGGGCGCTTGCCGCTGGTCAGGAGCACCGCGTTCACCAGTTGCTCCAGGTGGCGGTGGGCGATGTCCGGGTTGGCGTAGCGGCTGCTGATGACCTCGCCCTGCTCGGTGATTTTGATGCGCCCCCGCACCGATTCCGGCGGCTGGGCCAGGATGGCCCGGTTGGCCGGCCCGCCGCCCCGCCCGAGGGTGCCGCCCCGGCCGTGGAAGAGGGTGAGCTGGATGCCGTATTTTTCGCAGGTCTGGGCCAGGGCCCGCTGGGCTTTGAAGAGCATCCAATTGGCCATGAGATAGCCGCCGTCTTTGTTGGAGTCGCTATAGCCGATCATGATCTGCTGGCGGTTGCCCCGGGCCTGGAGATGCCGGTGATAGGCGCCGTTCTGGAAGAGCCGGGCCATGATCTCCGGCGCCCGCCGCAGGTCCTCGATGGTCTCGAAGAGGGGCACCACATCGATCTGGCCGAAGAGGCCGGCGTCCCGCGCGAAGAGGAGGACCTCCAACACGTTGCTGACCGTGGCGGTCATGCTGATGATGTAGGTGGTGATGGCCTCTTCGCCCATGATCTCCCGCGCCCGCCGCATCAGCCGGAAGAGCCGAATGGTTTCGTTGGTCTCCGGGCTGAAGTCCAGCAGCGCGGTCAGGGGCCGGGGACTCAGGATCTCCCGGCTGAGGAGTGCGACCTTGTCGGCCTCGGGCATGGCAGCATAGTCGCCGGCCAGGTTCATGCGGGCCAGCACCTCGGCCATGGCGACGCGATGGCGTTCCGAGTGCTGGCGGATGTCCAGGGTGGCCAGGTGGAAGCCGAAGACATCCACCGCCCGGATGAGCCGGGCCAGCCGTCCCCGGGCCAGCCGTTCGCCCTTGTTCTGGCACAGGCTGTCGTAGATCAGCTGGAGATCCCGGCGGAACTGGTCTACGCTGGCATAGGCCCGGGGGTTGGGGACCCGCCGCGTCCAGGGTTGGCGATTCTCCGCCCGGGTGGCCTCCAGGCGGCGGAACATCAGGATCAGCTTTTGCCGGTACGGCTCCAGTGCGAAGCGGTCCAGCACTTCCCGCTCGTCGTCGGAGATGAGCTTGAAATCCTCCTGCAGGCTGGCCAGAAATTCGTCGCTGAAGCGTACCCGGGTCACGGCCGGGCTGAGCTCGTTGTAGAGCTCCTCCACCTTGTGGCTGTACAGCTCCAGGATCAGGTCCTTCTGGGCGCGCAGGGCCTCTTCGGTGACCTCCACGGTCACGTAGGGATTGCCGTCCCGGTCCCCGCCCACCCAGGAGCCGTAGCGGAGGAAGGCCGGGATCTGGAAGGTTTCGCCCGGGTACGTTTCGGCCAGGGCCCGTTCCAGCTCCTGGTAGATCTCCGGCACCAGCTCGAACAGGGTCTCCTCGAAGTAGTAGAGGCCGTTGCGCACTTCGTCCATCACCGTGGGGCGCCGGTCCCGGGTTTCGTCGCTCTGCCAGAGGAGCACGATGTTTTCCCGGATTTCCTCCAGCTTCTTCTCCCGCTCCTGGGGCAGGAGATCCACCAGGTCCATCTCCCGCAGGATACCGGCGGTACGCTTCAGGTTGAGCAGGATGGTCCGCCGTTTGGCCTCGGTGGGGTGGGCGGTGAAGACGGGCATGATGAAGAGCTGGCGGAGCAGGTTTTGCACGTCGGCTGCACTCAGCCCTTCCGCGTCGAGGCGTCGCACCGCGTTGGCGATGGTCTCACTCATGGGGACGCCCCGGCGGTAGGCTTTCAGGGCCCGCTGGCGCAGGATGTGGACCCGCTGCCGTTCTTCGGCCAGGTTGACTAGCTGGAAGTAGGTGGTGAAGGCCTTGAGCACGGCCAGGGCCCGGGGGAGATCGTCCACCAGCCGGGAGACCAGCTCGGTGATTTTCTCCTGGGCGTGCGAGTCCCCGCTGCGCCAGGCCTTGGCCAGCGCCCGGATCTCTTCCTCCAGGTCGAAGGTCTCTTTGCCTTCCTGCTCGATGATGGTTTCACCCAGCAGGTTCCCCAGGGTCCGGATCCAGTAGCGGACCCGGTCGTCCTGGCGTTCTTCTTGGGTTTCTTCCTGTGGTTGAATGGTCATGATTGGTTGGCTATGCTCTTCTGGTCTGTTTCAGGCCAGCAGTTTTTCCACCACCAGATCGCCCATGACCTGGGTGCCCACCACCTCGGTGCCGGTGTGGGCGATATCCGGTGTGCGGACACCCTCCTGGAGGACGGCTTCCACGGCTGCCTCCACGGCGTCCGCTTCGGCCGTCAGGCCCAGGCTGTGGCGCAGCAGCATGGCTGCGCTGAGGATGGTGGCCAGGGGATTGGCGATGTTCTTTCCGGCGATGTCCGGCGCGCTGCCGTGGATGGGCTCGTAGAGGCCCAGGGGCAGCTCCTGGGCATTCAGGATATCGCCCAGGCTGGCCGAGGGCAGCATGCCCATGGAGCCGGCCAGCATGGAGGCCTCGTCGGTGAGGATGTCCCCGAAGAGGTTGCCGGCGACGATGACGTCGAAGCTGGCGGGCCGGCGGATCAGGTGCATGGCCATGGCGTCCACCAGCACATGCTCCACCTCCAGCTCGGGGTAGTCGGCCAATACCTGGGTGGCCACCCGCCGCCACAGCCGGCTGGAGGCCAGGACGTTGGCCTTGTCCACGCTGGCCAGCTTCTTGCGCCGGCCCATGGCCGTCTCCGCGGCCAGGCGCACCACCCGTTCGATCTCCGGGCGGGTGTAGAGCATGGTGTCGTAGGCTTCATAGCCCTCCTCGCCGGCTTCTTTGCGGGGGCCAAAGTAGGCATCGCCGGTGAGCTCCCGGATGACCACCATATCCACGCCCTGGAGCACCTCTTCCTTCAGGGTACTGGCGCCGATGAGTTGGGGCGTCACCTTGACGGGCCGCACGTTGGCGAAGAGGTTCAGGGCCTTGCGCAGGGCCAGGAGGCCCCGTTCTGGTCGGTCGGGCGCGTGGGGGTTGTCCCACTTGGGGCCACCCACCGCGCCCAGCAGGATGGCGTCGGCTGTGCGGCAGGCCTCCAGGGTGGCGTCGGGCAGGCTGGTGCCCAGTTCATCGATGGCACGGCCGCCCATGAGCTGGTGGTCGAATTCGAAATGGTGGTCGAACTTCTCGGCCACGGCGCCCAGCACCTTTTGGGCCTCCTGGGTCACCTCTGGGCCGATCCCGTCACCGGCCAATACCACAATCCTGGCGTTCATGAATCTCGCTTTCTTTCTGTGTTTTCTGGCGCTGTTTTCTGGGGTGCACCCCCATTGGGGGCGCACCCGCATTCTGCTTCAGTCGGGCCTGGGTTAGTAGGGCTGCCGCGCTTCGTGGGCTTCGATGGCCTCCATTTTGGAGAGCAGATAGCCCAGGTCGTCCACACCCTGGAGCAGGCACATCTTCCGGAAGGGATCGATCTGGAAGGGGAGGGCCTGGCCGTCGGGCAGGATCACCTGCTGATTCTCCAGGTCCACGGTGATCTGGGTTTGGGGCTCCTCTTCCGTGAGATCCAGCAGCATGTTGACGGTCTCTTCCGGCAGGGTGACCGGCAGCAGGCCATTCTTCAGGCTGTTGTTGTAGAAGATGTCGGCGAAGCCGGGGGTGATCACGCAGCGGAAGCCGTAGTCGGTCAAGGCCCAGACGGCATGCTCCCGGCTGGAGCCGCTGCCGAAGTTGCGGCCGGCGATCAGGATCTGGGCACCCCGGTATTCGGGCTTGTTCAGGACAAAGTCGGCTTTGGGCGTGCCGTCCGGGTGATAGCGCCAGCTATAGAAGAGCCCGTCGCCCATGCCTTCTTTGGTGACAGCCGTCAGAAAGCGCGCCGGGATGATCTGGTCGGTGTCCACATTTTCCGCCCGCAGGGGGACGGCGGTTGTCTTGAGGGTGGTAAAGGGTTCCATTTGTGAGAAGTACCTCCAGGGTTTGATTGATTACAACATCTCACGCACGTCCACCACGCGGCCGTGGACGGCGGCGGCGGCGGCCATGATGGGGCTCATGAGCAGGCTTCGGGCGCCCGGTCCCTGGCGTCCCTGGAAGTTGCGGTTGCTGGTGCTGGCCACATATTTGCCGGCCCCTGCCTTGTCGTCGTTCATGGCCAGGCACATGCTGCAGCCGGCCCCTCGCCATTCGAACCCGGCCTCCTGGAAGATGCGGTCCAAGCCTTCGGCCTCGGCCTGGGCTTTGACGGCCTTGGAGCCGGGCACCACCAGGGCCTGGACGTGATCGGCGACCTTGCGCCCCTTGACGATCTGGGCCGCTTCCCGCAGGTCTTCGATGCGGCTGTTGGTGCAGGAGCCGATGAAGACGATGTCCACCGGCTGGCCTTCCATGGGCTGGCCGGGCTTCAGGCCCATGTACTCCAGGGCGCTGAGCAGGCTGCGGCGTTCGGCGGGATCTTCCAGCTCTTCAGGCAAGGGGATGCGACCGGTGACGGGAATGCCCTGGCCGGGGTTGGTGCCATAGGTGACCATGGGCTCCAGCTGGCTGGCATCCAGGGTCAGCTCCCGGTCGAAGACGGCATCTTCGTCGGTGACCAGGGTGCGCCAGTAGGCCACGGCCCGATCCCAGTCCGCGCCCTTGGGGGCATAGGGGCGCCCTTTGATGTATTCGAAGGTGGTCTCATCGGGGGCGATCATGCCGGCCCGGGCGCCGCCTTCGATGCTCATGTTGCAGATGGTCATGCGGTTGGCCATGCTCAGTTTGCGGATGGCGCTGCCCCGGTATTCGAAGACGTACCCCGTGCCGCCGGCTGCGCCATTTTTGGCGATGATGGCCAGGATGATGTCTTTGGCCGTCACGCCGAGGCCCAGCTCCCCTTCCACATTGATGGCGAAGGTCTTGGGCTTGACCTGGAGGAGGCATTGGGTGGCCAGCACGTGGGCCACTTCGCTGGTGCCAATGCCGAAGGCCAGGGCGCCAAAGGCGCCGTGGGTGCTGGTGTGGCTGTCGCCACAGACAATGGTCATGCCAGGCTGGGTGACGCCCATCTCTGGCCCCACCACGTGGACAATCCCCTGGACATCCCCCTCGATGTCCCACAGGGTGATGCCGAAGTCCTGGCAGTTTTGGCGCAGGGTGCGTACCTGGGTGGCCGCATCGCTGGGCCATAGCTCGATTTCCAGCTCCCGGGTAGGGATGGCATGGTCCATGGTGGCAAAGGTTCGATCCGGGCGGCGTACCTTCAGGCCCCGTTCCCGCAGAAGGGCGAAGGCCTGGGGCGAGGTAACCTCATGGATCAGGTGGGCATCGATGTAGAGCACGGCCGGCGCGCCCGGATCTTGGGCGACCACATGGGCATCCCATACTTTTTCGAAGAGCGTTTTTCCCATTGGATTCTCCGTTAATCTTTCACTACACGTTGTGGTACTGCTACAGTCTGGCGTAAATACCACAGCAGAAATTCGGCGGCACTACCTCTGGTGGAGACTATCGGCGAATTTCTGCCGGGATTTACTACTCTCCGGTCAAATTTTGTGAGCGAATCAATGTCTCAACTTCTGCAATGACGACGGGCAGATTCGGTCGTTGAAAACTCATTTGCGGCGCAGGAACTCGATTGTGCTTCATGTTGGGCGGTACATGTTTATGGTGCGGATGGGTACTTTGAAGCGACGGTTCGTTCGGATGTGGCTGAGGATCATACCAGTAGAGCTTGGTATCCCCATGCCAGACTTCATATCCGTACCAGTCAATTTCTGCCGGCAATCGGTCAAATACGATACGTTCACGCACCACAATTCGATAGCCACCGGCAAAATAAAGTTCGCCGGCGACCCTGGCGAATGTATGCCCTCGTCGTACAAAAGTGAGGGTTGAGCGCTCTATCGAAGCATATCGATCAGCTAAGGAGTAGATGAAAAGTTCGTAGTCAGCGTCTGTGCGTAATGGGTTCTCCATCATGTCGAGGCCACATGTATGAGGCCCGTCAGGCTGTTCTCCGCCTGCTGTCTGCGTTGCACTTCATTGCGATATTCAGCCTGACGTTGCAGCCAAAGTTTATAGATGCTTGCCCATTCGCCGAAATCTAATACCCAGGCTTCATCTTCTGGTTCTTCGCCTGCGACATAGGCTGCGTACATCGTCTCTGAACGGATACCATAGCGCCGTTCAAAGTCCAATAGCTCCTGTTCAAGGGCATGAATATCGGCTAAAAGGCTTCTAAGTGACATGTTCACCTCGATTATGGATTCCACCACTGCCTTTATCTTCGGATCCCTGTTAGAACCTTCAGGTCATGTGGCGGAGCAGGGGCACCCCGCGGGGCGCCCCATACTACTTTGCCAAATTCACTCCCGAACCTTGTCGCCTTCTTCCTCCTCCACCTGGCCGGAGCCCTCGGTGGCCGCCTCGATGGCCACCACGTTCTCCCGCGGGGCCACGTACCAGAAGTAATGGCGATGGGTCTCCCAGTCCTCCAGGATGCTCTGGGCCCGCAGGGAGCCGGTCTTTTCCCAGTGCTGCTGGATCAGGGCCTTCAGTTCGGCCACATCTTCCTCCTGCAGCCGGCGGATGGCGATCAGCTCCGGGTTGTAGCGGCGCTCGAAGTTCTCGGCAATGTCGTAGACGTAGGCGTGGCCGCCTGTCATGCCGGCGCCGAAGTTGCGGCCCGTCTCGCCGAGCACCACCACCACGCCGCCGGTCATGTACTCGCAGCAGTGTTCGCCGGCCCCTTCCACCACCGCGATGGCGCCGCTGTTGCGCACGGCAAAACGCTCGCCGGCCAGGCCAGCCGCGAAGAGGCGTCCGCCGGTGGCGCCGTACAGGGCCGTGTTGCCCAGGATCACGTTCTGGTGGGGCACGAAGCGCACCCGTTCCGGCGGCCGGATTACGATCTCACCGCCGCTCAGCCCTTTGCCCACGTAGTCCTGGGCCTCGCCGATCAGCTCCAGGTTCAGCCCCTGGATGCCGAAGGCGCCGAAGCTCTGGCCGGCAGAGCCGGTGAAGGTGATACGGATGTGACCTTCGGGCAGGCCCTTGTCGCCGTAGCGCAAGGCCAGCTGGCCGGACAGCTTGGCGCCCACCGTCCGCTGGGTGTTGCGGATCTTGTGGCTCAAGGCCACCGGCGCATCTGGGTTGGCCTGCAGGCTGGCCAGCACCTGCTCCACAATGCGGTTGCCCAGGGTGTTCTCTTCCAGGGTCGGCAGGTCGTTGCGGGGCAGCACATTGCGCCGCGCGCTGCCCGTGTCTGGCGTGTAGAGCAGGGGCGACAGATCCATGAATCCTGCATCCCGGCCGTGGATCACCTGGACCAACATCTCCGGGTGGCCGATGACCTCGTCCAGGCTGCGGAAGCCCAGGTCGGCCAGGATTTGCCGCACATCCTGGGCCAGGTGGGTCATGAAGTGCATCACCATTTCCGGCGTGCCGTCGAACTTGGCCCGCAGCTCTGGATTCTGGGTCGCCACCCCCACCGGACAGGTGTTCTTGTGGCAGACCCGGGCCATGATACAGCCTTCAGCGATCATGGCGCTGGTGCCAAAGCTGAACTCGTCGGCGCCCAACATAGCCGCAATCACCACATCCCGGCCAGTGGCCAGGCCGCCATCGGTGCGCAGGCGCACCCGGGTGCGCAGGCCGTTGACCAGCAGCGTCTGCTGGGTCTCGGCCAGGCCGATCTCCCAGGGCAGGCCTGCGTTTTTGACGCTGCTCAGGGGGCTGGCGCCGGTGCCGCCGCTGTGGCCGCTGATGTGGATCACGTCGGCGAAGCCCTTGGCCACGCCCGCCGCGATGGTCCCGACGCCGATTTCGGATACCAGCTTCACGCTCACCCGCGCGTTGGGGTTGACGGTCTTCAGGTCGTAGATGAGCTGGGCCAGATCCTCGATGCTGTAGATGTCGTGGTGGGGCGGCGGGCTGATGAGGGCCACGCCCGGCGTGCTGTGGCGCAGCACCGCGATTTCGGCTGTGACCTTGTGCCCCGGCAGCTGCCCCCCTTCACCCGGCTTGGAGCCCTGGGCCATTTTGATCTGGAGCTCCTCCGCGCTCATGAGGTACTCCGGCGTGACACCGAAGCGGCCGGAGGCCACCTGCTTGATCTTGCTGGCCCGCTCGGTGAAGTAGCGCTCTTTCGCCTCGCCACCTTCGCCGCTGTTGCTCATGCCGCCCAGCCGGTTCATGGCGATGGCCAGGGTCTCGTGGGCCTCGGAGCTGAGCGCGCCGTGGCTCATGGCCGCGGTGCTGAAGCGCTGCAGGATGCGCTCGATGGGCTCCACCTGCTCCAGGGGCACCGGCGGCCGGGTACGGCGGAAGTCCAGCAGGTGGCGGGGCGCGATCTTCATGCCGTTGACCAGGTCCCGATACTTCTGGTAGAAGGCCAGGCGCTCCCGTTCGTCGGTGGCGCGTACAGCTTTGTGCAGGAACTGCACCGACTGGGGATTCCAGGTGTGCAGTTCGCCGCCCCGCCGGGGTTTGTAGAGGCCCCAGGTGGAGAGGCGCACGGTTTTCTCCTCGTTGCCGTCGGGGTAGCCGGCCCGGTGCCAGGCCAGCACATCCTCGGCCACAGTGTCGAAGCCGATGCCGCCCACCAGGCTGGGCGTCTCCACAAAGGCCAGGTCGATCAGCTCCTGGCCGACGCCGATGGCCTCGAAGATCTGGGCGCCGCAGTAGCTGTCGATGGTGCTGATGCCCATCTTGCTCATGACCTTGAGCAGGCCCTTGTCCACTGCCTTGACGAAGTTGTTTTGGGCCTGGGCCAGGGTCATGTTCCCGGTGTGGCGCCCCTCGGCCACCATCTCGGCGATGGTCTCGTAGACCAGGTAGGGGTAGACGGCGTTGGCGCCGTAGCCGATCAGGGCCGCGAAGTGATGCACCTCCCGGGGTTCGCCGCTTTCACAGATCAGGCTGGCATTCATGCGCAGCCCCTGACGGATCAGGTGATGGTGGACGGCGCCCACAGCCAGCAGCGAGGGAATGGGCAATGTGTGGCGATCGGCTTTGACATCGCTGATGATCAGGATGTGCGCTCCTCCACGGACGGCCTCCTCCGCCTCCCGGCAGAGGCGCTCCACGGCCGCACGGAGGGCCGCACCGGCCCTGGATGGGTTCTGTTCATCGGCGGCAGGCAGCTGCCAGACCGCGTCCACCGTCGCCGCCCGGAACTCGGGTTCGGACAGGGTACGCAGGGTCGCCATCTGGTCGGGCTTCAGGATGGGCGACTTCAACTCCACCAGGCGGGTGGCCTCTGGCAGCTCGCTGAGCAGGTTGGCCCGCTGGCCCAACAACATGCGCAGGCTCATGACCATCTCTTCCCGCAGGGGGTCGATGGGCGGGTTGGTCACCTCGGCAAAGCGCTGTTTGAAGTAGTGGAAGAGGGGCCGGGGCAGCTGGCTGAAGGCAGCCACCGGGGTGTCATCCCCCATGGAGCCCACCGGTTCCTTCCCTTCGGTCACCATGGGGCGCAGCACCACCACCATCTCTTCGCTGGTGTAGCCGAAGGAGGCCTGCCGATTGCTCAGGGGCGCCCGATGCCGGGCGCCGGCATCAGCGCCGTTGGTGGCCGGAGCAGCGCCGTTGCTGCCGTCCACGGGGTGCGACAGGACGTCGGCCTGTCCGGCGGTGTAGCCCTGCTCGGCCCGCTGGGCCACCACCCGATCCAGGGGCAGCAGGTTCTCCTCCACCCAACTGCCGTAGGGGCGTCGGGTGGCAAAGATACGGGTGATCTCGTCATCGTTGAGGAGCTGGCCGGTGGCCGTGTCCACACAGAGGATCTGGCCGGGCCCCAGCCGCCCCTTTTTCACCACGTCTCGCTCGTCGTAGTCCACCGCGCCGGCTTCGCTGCTGCTGATCACGTAGCCGTTGTCCAGCACCACGTAGCGGGCTGGTCGCAGGCCGTTGCGATCCAGGATGGTGCCTACCAGGCGGCCGTCGGTGAAGGTGACCGCAGCGGGGCCATCCCACGGCTCCAGCAGGGCGCTGTGGTATTGGTAGAAGGCACGGCGCTCGGGAGAAACCTCCCCCTCAGGCAACCGCTCCCAGGCTTCTGGCACCATCATCATCAGGGCATGGCGGATGTCCCGGCCGCTGCGAACCAACAGCTCCAGCGCGTTGTCGAATTTGCTGCTGTCACTGCCATCCCGGCCGATGATGGGCAGCAGGTCATGGATGGCGTCGCCCCACAGGGGGTGGGCCAGATCCTGCTCCCGGGCCCGCATCCAGTTGACATTTCCCTGGAGGGTGTTGATTTCGCCGTTGTGGCAGATGAGCCGGAAGGGCTGGGCCCGCTCCCAGGTGGGCATGGTGTTGGTGCTGTAGCGCTGATGGAAGACGGCGATGGCCGTCTTGAAGTCCGAGTCGCTCAGGTCCGGATAGAAGTGCTGCAACTCTTCAGCCAGCACCAGCCCCTTGTAGACGATGGTACGGCTGCTGAAGCTGGCGATGTAGAGGCGCTGGACGCCGGCGGTCCGGGCCCGGTGGATGATGCGCTTGCGGGCCAGGTAGAGCAACCGTTCGAATTCGTCGCCGGCGGCACAGGCTTCGGGCGTGCGGGCCACGATCACCTGCTCCATCCAGGGCCGGCTGGCCTCGGCTCGGCGGCCCAGGGCCGCGTCGATGACCGGCACGCTGCGGAAGGTTAGCACATTCAGCTTCAGCTCGGCACAGACGGCCCGGATGATCTCCATGGCCCGGGCCCGGTCCTCCGGGTCCTGGCGGAAGAGAAAGAGCTGACCCACGGCCAGATCGCCGGGCGGCGGTGGGGTGATCCCCATGCGTTTGAGCTCCCGGCTGAAGAACTCGTACGGTATCTGGGTCAGGACGCCGGCGCCATCACCCGTCTTGCGGTCGTCGGCGACGGCACCCCGGTGGGCGTGGTTGCACAGGGCCTCGAGGGCCATCTCCAGCACCTCGTGGCTGCGGCGTCCTTCGATGTGGGCGACAAAGCCAATGCCACAGGCGTCGTGTTCAAAGCGCGGGTCGTACAAACCCTGCTTGGGCGGCAGTCCGTAGACAGGCGTTGGGCAAGGTGTTGATACACCCCCCTCCTGTTCCCCGCTACGTTGCCAGTCCTTTTGATCAGTCCGTGACATGTTCACTCCCTTCCTCTTTCCTCATTGCGCAGATGCGCACCGTCAGACACAACTGGTCGGCGGTGACCAAGGGCCTTCGACATTGAAGGGATTGAAGCAATTCTTGTGATCAAATTCATGTGGCTTCCCGCGCCTGCGACGGCGCCTTTCTCCATGCTCCCATTTCAGGGACGATTCGGCAAGCGACGTAGCCAGCCGACGAGGGCCAACGCCCCCAAGATCCCTAATAGTATAACCGACGCCACCAAAACTCCGTTGTCGTAAAAATCAATAAAAAAGTCGCTGTAAAATGCAGAACCATTCCGCGTCGAGGATTGGCTCTCTGTGGCCGGCGTTTCAGGCTGGGGTTGGTCCGCCTTGACCTCCCCCGCATCGGGCGCTACGCCCGGGGCTAATCCAGCCAGGGCATCGGCGCCTTCCTCCATGCGCTCCGCCAGGCGCACCAGCGTTCGTTGCCGTTCTTCCGGCGGCAACAGGGCCACCTGGGCTGCGGCTTGCTTCAGCGCTTCGACGGTGCTTGCCTGGGCCAGCTGCACCAGGTGAGTGGCCGGAAGCCCTGCAAACAGCGCCAACTCCTGGGCGTCCAGCGCCAGCAGCCGCATCAGCGCAGCCGTGTCCTCCATGGACAGGAGCGCCTGCCACAGGGTTGGTTCCAGGGCGTCGGGTGACCATTGCTTATATAACCCAAAATCCACCACTCGATCAAGTTGTGATCCGGCCAGCCTGGCCCAGGCCAGGGAAACAGCCGGCGAGCGGGTCTCCCGCAGAATGGTCTCCACCGCCTCCGGCAGGGTCAGCAACTTCTCCAGGCTGCCATCGGCCAGAGCCTGGCTCAGCGCTTCGGGGCCCAGATCGGCCAAAAACAGCGCCGTCAGCCGATCCAGGCGGGGCACCTGGGCCAGGGCGGTTCGGCTGAGCAGCTCCCGATAGGCGGGGTCCGACGCGGCCAGGGCACACAGGGCGGCGTGACGCTGGCAAAAGCCTTCCCACTCCCCCACCAGGGTCCCGGCGATCTGGGCGGCGATGGCGTCCACTTCTTCCTCCAGGCCGGCGCGGATGGCCGTAGCCATCTCCAGGCGAAGGTGGACCTTGGACTCCTGGCTTTGCAGGGCCTCTTGAATGTGGGGGAGAGCTCCCTGGCTTCCTTCGTAGAGATCCCAGGCAATCAGGCCTGCACCCACGATCCAGCCGGCCACCGGCACCAGGGTAGAACCCAGGCGCCCTACAATGCGGGCCACCGCCTTGCCCGCAATCCGCCCGGCCAGCTTCTGGCCCAGGCTCCGGGCCAGGCTGCGCACCACCTGGCCGGCCACAATGGCGCCGACGCCGCCCAACGCTTTGATGTGGACTGAGGCCGGCGAGAGCTGGCTTTCCTCCACAACCGGCGGCCCGATCTTTGCCACGTCCCGGGCGATTTCGTCCGTGAACAATTGGGCCAGGGTCCCCGTGTATTGCTCTCCCACATAGGCCTGCAAGCACAAAAGCGCCGCCGACGCCGACCGGGCCGACGCGGCCTCCATCTCTGCCGCGATTTCGCTGGCCACAGCCCCGGCCAGGAGATCCAGTCGGGCCTGGAAAGTCGGGTCGGCAAAGGCCTGCTCTGCCACCTGTCGAGCCAGCGCCTCTGCCTGTTGGGTCGACCAGCCAGAGAGCAGGCGATCCCAATAGGGCAGCTCAGCCTGAACCTGCTCCACGGCCCTGGCCACCGCCTGATCCAGGGCCATGTCCAGCTCCAGCGCCCGCCAGTGCCGATCCACCATCCCCTGGATGTCCAGGCTGCCACTGGTCTCAGTTAATGCGGCCCGGGCCAGCCCGGTCAACTCTGACCGGACGGCCGTCTCGTCCAGTCGACCACATTCCGCGACGGTATATTCGGCGACAGGAGATTCGGCATCTCCGGTGATTCCGTCGCCCTGGCCGGCCGCGGTGGGCACCCAGGCCAACATCAACCCCAGGACAGCCAACAGGATGGGGAGCCGGCGCATCCCGGCGTGGGCCCGGCTAGCGATAGCGGAAACCATTGCCGTAGACAATCACCTCAACGCCGCCATCCACCACCTGGGGATGGGCGATCTTCACGCCGACGACGCCATCGTAGCCCCGCTCCCGGGCCTTCTGGGCCAGGTCCGCCAGGGCAGCCTCCACCGCCTGCTCGATGAGCTTTTCGTAGTGGCGCATGCGGCCCCCCACCAGGTTGCGGAGGTTCTCCCGCAGATCGTTGACCACGTTGGCCGCCATCACCGACACGGCCACCAACAGCTCGCCCAGCTCCACCGGCCCCTCTGCCGGGCCGGGCAGGCCGTCCATCTGATCCAGGCTGACCAGCAGCAGGGGATCTCGGCTCATCGTTCCCCCCGGGACAGGTGCTGCCGCCCCCGCTGGAGCAGGCGATAAAAGCCGACCAGAGGAGCCAACAGAAAGAGCACCAGGCGATAGGCCAGGGCCAGGAGCAGCAAAATCGGCAGCCCCACCGCCAGGGCCGTGACCACAGGGCCGTACTTGTGGGCGAACAACCCCAGGCTGACCGAGCGTGCAGCCAGCCGCAGAAGATCGTCGGCCAGGGTCCAGATGGTGACGTCTCCGTCCAGGAAGGCCAGGGCGCTCCCCAGGTCCGGAGATTGGCGCAAGATCTCCTGGAGCCGACTGTCCTGGAGCCGCTCCATGAGGGCCGGCTGGGTGGCCAGTTGCGCCACCAGCTGATTGGTCTGATGCGAATCCAGGCGTTGCACGTAGTCCGCCAGCCAGGCCAGCTCCTCCGGCGAGAGCTGCCGGGCCAGGGTTCGCAGATGTGGCCGGGCGATGGTGAGCAGCGTGGCCAGATGGGCCGGCTCCAGCAGGGCCAGGTTGGCGATGGCGTCGGGATCTTCCAGGGCCAGCAAAGCCAGCAGCGTGGCACGGTCCAAGTCGCTGGGCGCCTTGTGCTTGTAGATTTCATAGGCAACCACCGCGTCCAGCTGGCCGCCGGCCAGGTCGGCCCAGGCCAGGATGGCTGCCACCGACGGCTGCACCTGCCAGATCTGGTAGGCGGATTCCGGCAGGGCCAACAGACGTGGCAACTGGCCGTCGGCAATGGCCTGGTTCAGGCTATCGGCTCCCAGGTAGCGAGTCATAGCATCCACCAGGCTGGCCAGCTGCCCCAGATCTTCCGTCTCGGCCAGCACCTGGCGAAAGGCCGGGTTTTCATCGGCCAGGGTCAGGGCCAGGCGATACTTGCGCTGAAACTCCAGCCACTGGGCGTAGAGCTCGTTGGCCAGGTTGCGGGCAACCTGGGGCAGTTCTCGCTGAACCTGGGGCTCCAGCTCTGCCACCACCGCATGCTGGATGGCTGTTTTGACCGCGGGCGCCTGAAGCCCCTCCTGGATCTGGGGCAGCGCACCTTCCCGGCTTTCCATCACGTCGTAGAGGATCAGGGCGGCGCCCACGGCCCAACCCACAGCCGGGATCACGGTGGAGCCGGCCTTGCCCAGGATCCGCCCCACCACGCGGCCAGCCACCCGCCGCGCCAACACTTCACCCACCTCCTGGACCACCCGCCGGGCCAGTTGGGAGGCCACAATCACGCCCACCCCGCCCAGCGCGGTGCGGTGCCGGTCCAACACGGCCAGGATGCCCGTGTCCACCTCCTGGGCCATCACCTGGCCCACAGTAGCCGCATCGGCGTGAAGCTCGGCGCTGAAGGCCGCCACCACCGCCTCGGTATAGCGGTGGCCGATGTAGCGTTGCAGGCAGAGCAGGGCCTGGGAGGCGGACTCGGCCGAGAGGCGGGCAATTTCAGCTGAAAGCCCCACCGCCACTTCTTCGGCCAGCCGGTCCATGGCCTGGACGAACACGGGCGCGCTGAAGGCGGCTGCGGCCACCGCCTGGGTCAGCCGTTCGGCCTGTTGGGGCGACCAGCCGGACAGGAACTGGCTCCACAGGTCCTCCTCCTGGCGCACCGTCTGAACGCCGTGGAGCACCGCGGCGTCGATGGCCTGGTCCATCTCCACCCGTTGCCAGGCCGCGGCCACCGTGGCGGCCACATCCACCGGGTGGCCGGTCGGCCCGATGGCCTGCTGGGCAAAGCGGTTCAGCTCGTCTCGCAGGGCTTCATCGTGGATGCTGGCGCAGGCAGCCGGCAGCGCTGGCTCTGCCTGGCCGGTTGGGGCAGCCCGGGCCACCGGTGGCCGGCCCCAACCCAGGACGCTGCCCAGGCAGAGCCAGGCCACCAGGGCCAGCCGGATGATGGGGTGGGATGGGCGTGTGTTGGACATTCTCCTCCTGGGTAGGCCCCGGGCAGCCAGATCGTCTTACGACGAAGGGCTGGCTTCCCCGGCCGGTTCATCGGCTGCGATGCTCACAGCCGAGACATCCTGGTCCTGCATGGCCAGGGCCTTGTTCAGCGCCTGCATGTAGGCCTTGGCGCTGGCCACGATGATGTCGGTGTCGACCCCGCGGCCGCTGAAGAGCCTGCGACGGGGTCGGCCCTGGGCCGTCTCTTTGTAGCCCCGGCTGTTGTCCGGCACTTCGATGCGGATGGTCACGTCGCCGTTGGCGTCAATGCCTTCGGTCACCGCCTGGACCAAAAACTCTACCAGGTTGTTGCGTACGCCTACCACCCGGTTGATGCCCTGGTAGACGGCGTCCACCGGGCCGGTGCCGAAGCCGGCGTCGGTGATCACCTGGCCGGTCTGGTTGTTGCGCAAGGTGACCACCGCCGTGGGCGTCACGTTGGTGCCACATTGGACCTGCACCTGGAGCAGCTCCCAGATCTCCTGGGGCTGGTAGATCTCGTCGCCCACCAGGGCTTCCAGGTCGGCGTCGGTGACGGTTTTCTTCTTGTCGGCCACTTCTTTAAAACGCTGGAAGACCTCGTTGAGCTCCTCCCGGGTCAGGTGGTAGCCCATCTCCTCCAGCTTGCGGCGCAGCGCGTGGCGGCCGCTGTGTTTGCCCAGGACCAGGCGGCTCTGGTTGAGGCCGATGGTGGCCGCGTCCATGATCTCGTAGGTGCGCTTGTGTTTCAGCACGCCGTCCTGATGGATGCCGGCTTCATGGGCGAAGGCGTTGGCACCCACAATGGCCTTGTTGGGCTGGATGACCATGCCGGTGTAGCGGCTCACCATGTCGCTGCTGCGATGGATTTCGGTGGTGATGATGTTGGTCTCCAGGCCGTAGACGCTGTTGCGCACGTAGAGGGCCATCACCGCCTCTTCCAGGCTGGTGTTGCCGGCCCGCTCGCCGATGCCGTTGACCGTCACCTCCATCTGGCGGGCGCCGGCCCGCAGGCCGGCCAGGGTGTTGGAGGTGGCCAGCCCCAGGTCGTTGTGGCAGTGGACGCTGAAGATCACATCCTTGCCGCCGGGTACGTTTTCCCGCAAGTATTTGATGAGCCCGCCGAACTCTTCCGGCGTGGTGTAGCCCACTGTGTCCGGAATGTTCAGGGTGGTGGCGCCGGCCCGAATGGCCACTTCCAGCACTTTGACCAGGAATTCCGGGTCGCTGCGGCCCGCATCCTCGGGGCTGAATTCCACGTCCTGGCAGAGGCTGCGCGCGTACTGGACCATGTCGCCCACCGTTTCCAGGACCTCGTCCCGGGTCATGCGCAGCTTGTGCTCCATGTGGATGTCGCTGGTGGCGATGAAGGTGTGGATGCGGGGGCGCACCGCGCCGCGTACCGCCTGCCAGGCCTTGTCGATGTCCGCTTTGTTAGCTCGGGCCAGGCCGGCAATGGTGGGGGGGGCGACGATGTCGCCGTTCTTGCCGATACGGGGCTTGCGGCCCACCGTCTCCGCGATCAGCCGCACGGCTTCCAGGTCACCCGGGCTGGCAGCGGGGAAGCCGGCCTCGATGATGTCTACACCTAGCCGGGCCAGCTGGTGGGCAATATCCAGTTTTTCCTGGGTGTTGAGGGTGGCGCCGGGGCTCTGTTCACCGTCCCGCAGGGTAGTATCGAAGACCAGGACGGTGTTGCCGTGGGCAATGGCGCGCGCGTGGGCCTGAATATCGGGTATGGCAAATTGGCTTACATCTACGGCAGGCTCTTCGCCGACCGGGTTTTCCTGCTCAGAACCGTTGACTTGGGTACTCATGATTCGTTTCTCCAGGGTGTGTATGTGTCCGACAGAGACCATTTAACGAGGCTGCCGGCTGGCAGCCAGGAGCCGCCCGCTGTGTCTGGCTGTGGTCTGGGCCACAACATTCGTGGGTAAGCTCACTAAGGCCGTCATCCATACATATCACCCCCCTTCGTGGCGCTGCGTCCAGCAGCGATCTTTTGGTCCGACTGCCATGGCCCTGGGTTAAGGCCGGTGTGGCCATGTTTTGTAGCTGGGCGGCAGGATGAACTTAAGTTCGTCCTGCCGCCCAGAGGTGACCCTATTCCACTTCTTTCGCGTCCAGGAAGGTCATCATCTTGCGCAGTTCTTTGCCTACCTGTTCGATCTGCTGGTTCTGCTCCTGCTTTCGCCGGGCGTAGAAGGTCTTGCCGCCGCTGTGGTACTCGTCCATCCACTCCTCGGCAAAGGCGCCGGATTGGATCTCGGCCAGGATCTGCTTCATGGCCTTGCGCACTTCGTCGGTGATGACCCGGGGGCCGCTCTTGTAGTCGCCCCACTCGGCCGTGTCGCTGACGCTGTAGCGCATGTAGCTCAGGCCACCCTGGTACATGAGGTCCACGATGAGCTTCAGCTCGTGGAGGCACTCGAAGTAGGCGATCTCCGGCTGGTAGCCCGCCTCCACCAGGGTTTCGAAGCCGGCCTTGATCAGCTCGCTGACGCCGCCGCAGAGCACCGTCTGCTCGCCAAAGAGGTCCGTCTCCGTTTCTTCGGCGAAGGTGGTCTCCAGGACGCCGGCCCGGGTGCTGCCGATGCCCTTGGCGTAGGCCAGGGCGTTGGCCAGGGCCTCACCGCTGGCGTCCTGGTGGACGGCCACCAGCGCGGGCACGCCGGAGCCCTCTTTGAAGACTTCCCGTACCCGATGGCCGGGCGCCTTGGGGGCCACCATGGTCACGTCCACATTGGCCGGCGGTACGATGAAGCCATAGCGGATGTTGAAGCCGTGGGCGAACATCAGGGTGTCCCCCTCTTTCAGGTTGGGGGCAATCTCCTGTTCGTACACCTTCGCCTGGATGGGATCCGGCAGGACCATCATGATCATGTCGGCTTCGGCCGCGGCCTGGGCCGTGGTCATGACCCGCAGGCCGTCCGCCTCTGCCTTGGGCCAGCTCTTGCTGCCCTCGTACAGGCCAACCCGCACATCCACGCCGCTGTCCTGGAGGTTGAGGGCGTGGGCATGCCCCTGGCTGCCGTAGCCGATGATGGCTACCTTCTTGTTCGCCAGCCGACTCAGATCTGCCTGGTTTTCGTAGTAAATCTTGGCCATGGGTACGTTAAACCTTCCGTTTTGTTGTCTTGTTTGTACGTTTTGCTGGTAGGATGGGTTGCATTGCCCTGAATACGGGTACAGTCGACCGGGATGGATGTATGGGCTCAGCCCTGACTTCCAGACCCGTATCCCCTGGCGTCACCGTTAGACTATCTCCTATACGCCACCGGTTGTCAAACGCGCGTCCTCACTGGCGGTACCATTGGCCCGGGCCCGCCACACCGCGGTGCTGCGGCGGAAGCGCCGTTCGGTGGTGCCCCGCACCAGGGCCACCCGGCCGGTCCGCACCATTTCGGTGATGCCAAACTGGCTCAGCAGATCGATGAGGGAATCCACCCGATCCTCGGAGCCGACAATTTGGACGACCATGCTGTCCAGGGAGACGTCCACGATTTCGCCCCGGTAGATGTTGACAATCTGCACGATCTCGGAGCGGGTCTCCGACGTGCACTGGACCCGGATCAGGGCCAGCTCCCGGGCCACCATGGGCTTGTCGGTGATGTCCTCCACCCGGGTGACGTCGATCACCTTCCGCAGCTGTTTGATCACCTGGTCGACCATGCGTTCATTGCCGTCCACCACGAAGGTCATGCGGCTGATCCCCGGGGTTTCGCTGTGGCCCACCTGCAGGCTATCGATGTTGAAGTTGCGCCTGCGCAACATGCCCGAAACCCGGTTCAACACGCCGGGCTTGTCCCGCATCCAGGCGACGAGAGTGTGTTTCATCTTGCATCCTCGCTTCTCTGTGAGCGTGTAAAGGCTGTCCTCGCCCCGTTTTCAGTATAATACCGATTGTCTTACGAATTGTCTTACGAAGTGGTACGCATGACTTCGTAAGTCCGGTATGGAAACCGGGCCGTAGGTCACGTAAGAAAACGTGACCTACGGTGGTTCTTGATTCGTGTTCCCCTTACCAGTGGGGCTCCACGCCGCTGTATCCCTGGACGATGGCCGGCTTGGGGCGGCGGATCAGGTCGTCCACTGCGGCGCCGGGCGCCACCATGGGGTAGACATTCACCTCTTCCTTGACCCGGAAGTCGATCAGGAAGGGGCCGGGCGTGGCCAGGGCCCGCTCCAGGGCCGGCACCACATCCTGGGGCTTGCGCACCGACACGGCCGGGATGTCATAGGCCTCGGCCAGTTTGACGAAATCCGGCGAGACCACGGGGGTGCCCACGTAGCGCTTCTGGTAGAAGAGTTGTTGCCACTGGCGCACCATGCCCAGGAAGCCGTTGTTGATGATGGCGATCTTCACCGGCAGGTTCTTCTCCTGCTTCAGCACCGCCAGTTCCTGGAGGGTCATCTGGAAGCCGCCGTCGCCGGCCACGGCCCAGACCAGGCGGTTGCGGTCGGCCATCTGGGCGCCGATGGCCGCGGGCAGGGCAAAGCCCATGGTCCCCAGGCCGCCGCTGGTGATGAGCTGCCCGGAATGCTCGTGGATGTAGTATTGGCTCTCCCACATCTGGTGCTGGCCCACATCGGTCACGATGATGGGGCGGGCGTCCCGGGTGCAGTGCCAGAGCTGGCGGATGACGTAGGGGGGAATCAGCTCGTCCACTTCGTAGTTCAAAATGTCGGTCGCCTGGGAATCGGCTCGCCATTCGTTGATTTCCTGGATCCAGACCTGGTGACGTCGGGCCTCGATCTTGGGCAGGAGGGCGGGCAGGGTTTCGGCCAGGTCGCCGATGACGGCCACATCTGGCACCACATTTTTGCCCACCTCGGCCCGGTCCAGTTCAAAGTGGATGATCTTGGCCTGCTTGGCGAAGCGGTCCAGGCGGCCGGTGATGCGGTCGTCGAAGCGCATACCCATGGCGATCAGCACGTCGCACGCCTGCACCGCCCGGTTGGCAAATGCTTCCCCGTGCATGCCGCCCATGCCCAGGCTGAGGGGATGACTTTCGGGGATGTTGCCCGCGCCCAGCAGGGTGGTGACCACCGGGATCTCCGCCTTTTCCACCAGCTCCATCAGCTCCCGGCTCACGCCTGCCAGCTGCACACCGTGGCCGGCCAGGATCAGGGGTCGCTCGGCCCGGTTGATCAGCTCGGCGGCTTGCGCCAACGCCTCGGCATCCACCGAGGGCCAGGGCTCAAAGCCGGGCAGGTCCACCTCCATGTCGTAGCGGAAGAGGCCGGTGGCCGTCTGCACATCTTTACAGATGTCGATGAGAACTGGGCCGGGGCGCCCTTCCCGGGCGATGTAGAAGGCTTCCTTGAGGATGGTGGGCAGCTCGTGGATGTCCGTCACCAGGTAGTTGTGTTTGCAGACCGGCTGGGTCACGCCCACCACGTCGGACTCCTGGAAGGCGTCGGTGCCCAGCAGGTTGGAGGGCACCTGGCCGGTGATGGCCACGATGGGGATGCTGTCCATCTGGGCCGTGGCCAGACCCGTGACCAGGTTGGTGGCGCCGGGGCCGCTGGTGGCGATGCAGACCCCCACCCGGCCGGTGGCCCGGGCATAGCCGTCGGCCATGTGGGCTGCGCACTGTTCGTGGCGCACCAACACATGGTGGATCTTGCCGCTTTCTTCGTAGGGGGCCAGGGCGTCGTAGGTGGGCAAGATGGCGCCGCCCGGGTGCCCGAAGATGACATTCACTCCTTCACGCACGAGAGCTTCCCAGACCATTTGGGCTCCCGTCATCGGGACGGGCGTCTCCTGCTCTGGTGAGCGGGATTCGGCCGACCTGTCTTTGGCAGAGCTGGCTCCATTTTGGTGCGACTGGGGCATGGTACCTCTCCTTACCTGTCGGTCATTCGGATGTCGGCGATTACCGTTTGGTGATTACCGTTTGACGTAACAGCTTGACGTAGATATCCAGGATATCCAGGTGGATTCTGACAGAAACCGGGTTCATGGCTGGCTGTTCATCTCTGGCCATAGGGGGTGGTACATTTCTGCCGTCATGAACCAAGATATACAAAAAAACCCTTCCCGGTTGGGAAGGGTCTGCAGTGACCAGAGGCTGTTAAAACAGGTCCGTCCTAGCGCACTTCTCCAACCAGCAAATTCTTCTGGACGCCGAGTACGACGACCAGAAGTTCGCTAAGGATAATTACGACAAGGACAGGAAGCGCCAGCACGGACATAAGGAAAGTAATTTCTGTATCAGTAAACCTGCGTCAGCAAACTTGGCTACCTACGGCCATTTTTACGGTTCGCCATTTTTACGATTCTATGGGCCTCTATGGGACAGGTTGCACAACGACATCGCAGCAACTTGTCCAGAGTTGCTTGTAAGTATAATGGACCCAAGGGAGGATTGTCAACTGTGAGAAACGTTGAAAGTGCTTAAACGGGCGTTGAACCATCTGTCCCCGTCCTTACACCATATGGCCGTTTCTCAGGAATCGCTTATAATAGGGCCCATATGAACACAGGAGAGGTAGGATTCCGCGCGGTCCGAAAGATACTTGTCATATCCTCCCTGGCTTTCTTCCTGGTTTGTGGGCTGGGGGGATGCGGGGCGGACGTGGCCACGCGGCCGGGGAGCGATTCACCCCTGGCCGTGGAGCAGGCCACATCTATCACCGCGACGCCAACGTCTCCTGTGTTGGCCTGGAACCAGGAGGATTCCCCAAGCACCGGCGCGGAGTCGAAAGGGGTGTTGACCCTCCTGGCGTTCGTCCTGGCTGCCATGCTGGTGGCCGTGGGTCTCATTGCCTGGCGTCAGCCATGAACCGATATGCGCTGCTTCTCTTCGCCGGCGGGAGCCTGCTGTTTCTGTTGCTGGCCGCCTGCCAGGCCCTGAGCCCCCTGGGGACGTCCCAACCCCGGCAGGCCGGAACCAACGAAACCGTTACCCCTACCGTCTCCCAGACGGTCACCGTTTCGCCCACGGCTACCGTGACCGGGACACCCACGGCCGCCGTCCCCCTGACCGTCACCGTCACGCCTACCGGCCCGCTGCCGCTGGTGGAGTCGCCTGCACTGACGCCCACGGCCCGTCTGACGGCCACCGTGGGCACATCGCCCACGGCCTGTGGCAGCCGCAGCCGTCTGCGGGTCCGGGCCAATACAGTCGTCTACTACTGCTACACCCTGGAGAACACTGGCCCCATCTCCCTGACCCGACACAGCCTCTCTGATGTTCGCTTTGGCACTTTGTGGGCTGACCGAATCTACCCGATGCCTCCCGGCGCCGTGACCGACACCGTGGCCGGCGGGTTGGTCCTCAGCCACACCATCACCGGCTCCCTGGTGAACACGGCCACCTGGATCGCGGTGGCCACCGCGGTATCCCGCAGCGTGGCCGTGAGTGCGACGACCCTGGTGGCAGTGATCACCCCCACGGTGGCCTTTACCAAGAGCGTGGGGCCACCGGGGGAGGGCTGCCCCGAGGCCACGGCCTACGCCCTGCTCGCCGGTGGGGATGCCCGTTTTTGCTTGACCCTGCAAAACACCGGCAACGTGACCTTCAGCCGCCATGCCCTGTACGATCCCGGCCTGGGAATCGAGGCCACCTTCACCCACACCTTGCCGCCGGGTGCACGGCTGCTCATCACCGATGGCAATGCCAGTCAATACCAGATCACCCAGCCGCTGACTGTGCGCGGCGTCCAGACCGATGTGATCAATGTGGCCATCTACACCGGCACCACCCCGGGCGGGGTCACCACCACGGTCACAGCGTCGGCCACCGTGGCCTTGGGGCAGGCCGCCATCGCCGTGACCAAAACCCTGGGCACGGATCCGGCCAGCTGCGGCACGGCCACTGCCCTCGAGGTGGGGCCCACCACCGGCGTCTACTACTGCCTGACGGTGGTCAACCAGGGGGTAGTCACCTTCACCCATCATGCCTTCCGTGAGCAGGAGCTGAACATCCAGGGCGCTTTCACCCACACCCTGGCCCCTGGCCAGGTGCTGACCCTGACCAACGAGGTGCTGGTCAATCGTTTTGGGCTGCCTCGCGTCTTTGGCCCCCTCTATCCACCCATCAACAGTGTCATGCGCTATACGGCCACCAATCCGGCCGGATATGTAGCTACGGCTACCGCGCTGGCCGTGGCCAACGTCGCGGGGATCCCGACAGCTACGCCGACGCCCACGTCTCGTTCCAGCTTTCCAACCAACACGCCCTTTCCCACGGCCACGCCCACCAACACACCCGTGCCCCCAACGCCCATCCCCACCTTCACCTTTACGCCGGCTCCACCCACGCCCACGCCGACGCCCACCCGGAGCTATGCCATCTCGTCCCTGGCTACACCCACCCCCCGGCCCGTTTCTCCCCTGGAGGTGCCGGCAGTGGATGTGGCCGCCACCCAGGCGGCCCTTCTGACCGTCCAGGCCCAGTCGCCCTTGCCGACGCCACCGCCGACTGAGGGCCCGCCGGCGGCCGCGCCGATTGCACCGGCGCCGGAGGCTGCCCGGCCCGCTCCAACTGTGGTGATCGTGGTGACCTCTCCGCCCCTGCCCACCCAGCGGCCTGTGGTCTATCCCACGCCCACCCCCACGCCCGACTACCTGCTCCTGGCGGCCCGGGTGATCGATGCCGCGGTGGCGACGGCCGGCTGGATCTGGTTCCTGGTGGGGACTCTGATCTTTTTCGCCGCCGCAGGGATCATGGCGGGGCTCAGCTTCCGCCAGCAGGAAGCCCATCGCTTCGATCTGCTGGAGGCAGCCCCACCGGAGGACGAAGAGGAGTGGGACGCGGACGATGAGGACATGGGCCCGCCGGAGATGGACGACAACTGGCCTGCTTCGCTGCCATGAATGTACAGACACCCAACTTGCCTGACCTGACTGGCGGGACCTCTCTGGCTCCGCTGCCCGAAGAAGGGACTGCCCTTCGGCCTGCGTCCCGCACCTGGCTCCTGGCGCGCCCTGCTCTGCTCGTGCTGAGCCTGGTGGCCTTCGCCTGGCGCGTCCATGGGCTCACCGGCCAGAGTCTCTGGCGGGATGAGGTGGATGCCATCTACTTTGCCACCCGCCATCTCCCGGAGACGTTGCGCATGTTTGTGCTGCCGGGCCAGAATGGTCCCCTCTTCTTCCTGGCCCTGCGCCCCTGGTTCTCCCTGGTGGGGACCTCCGAGTTTGCCTTGCGTTATCCCTCCGCGCTGGCCGGGATGCTGAGCGTCCCCCTGCTCTACCAGGTGGCCCGCCGCCTGCTGCCATCCCGGCCTGGGGGCTGGCGAGGGGGAATTTTGCCCCTGCTGGCCGGGCTGTTCCTGGCCGTCAACCCCTATCAGCTCTGGTACAGCCAGGAAGGCAAGATGTACGCCGTCATCGTGGCCCTGGTCTTGCTGGCCACCTGGCTTTGGTGGAAGGGGATCACCCGGGGTGGATGGCGGCCGTGGCTGGCTTACTGGGCGACCCTGACCCTGGCCCTCTACACCCACCTGTTGATGATCCTGATCTTTCCCCTGCACGGACTCTGGTTTCTGCTGGCGTGGCCCCAGGCGAAGCGACACTGGCGGGGCTACGGCGCTGCCCTGGCTGGACTCACCCTGCCATACCTGCCCATGGTCTGGTGGCAATGGGATCTTTTACTCGCCAAGGAGCAACGCACCGGTTTTCAATTCACCCCCCTGGCGGATATGCTGGAGACTCTGCTGTACAACCACAGCCGGGGCTTCATGCCGCCAGGGCCGGTGGTGTGGATGGCGCCGGTCTTTTTCCTGGCGGCGGCCGGGCTACTCCTGGGGATGGAGGAAGTGGGCGAGGGAGACCCGGCAGACGAGGCCCTCCTGGCTCCGTGGCGCCGGATGGCCCTCCTCTGGACCTGGCTGCTGGTGCCGGTGTTGACCATCTACGGCCTGAGCCTGCGCCAGCCCATCTTCACCGATCGCTACGTGATCTGGATTGGGCCGGCCCTGATGTTGCTCATGGCCCTGGGCGTCGCTGCCGTCTATCACAGCGGCGGCAAGGTGGGACGGTGGATTGCCGTGGGGCTGGTGGTGTACGTTGTGGGCTTCTGGCTCTACGCCGGTTGGCAGCAGAAGACCCTCCCCACCAAGTACAACCTGCGGGACGGCGTCCAGTTTATCGCCCAACATCGGCAGCCGGACGCCCTCCTGATCCTGCAGATTCCCCACATGGAGTACGCGTACCGCTACTACACCAGCGACTTTGGGCCTCGCCCTTTTCACGACAGCGAGGCGCGGCTGGCACCCTGGGCGCCCGGCCTCTGGACCAACACCAACCTGCCAGACGAACAGGCCCGTCAGGCCGTGGCCCAGCAGATGGCGGGGCTGACGGCCGGCTTTCGCGATGTGTGGGTGCTGCGCAGCGAGGTGGAGATGTGGGATCAACGACATCTGATGGATGAATGGTTGGCCCAGAATGGCGTCCTGGTGGATCAGGCAGATTTCCACGGCGTGCAGGTGCGCCACTACCGGCTTGGCGTGCCGGAGGGAGCCGGAGGATGACTCCGCCGCCAAAGGAAAAGGAGCGAGATGTGAAAGGAGCGAACATGCCACAGCAAAGCGTACCAGGCAAGCGGATTCCGGTGGTGCCCATCGTGTGGGAAAAGCAGCCGATCCCCCAGCGGGTGGGCCTGGCCCTGGGGGGTGGGGCTGCCCGGGGGCTGGCCCACATCGGGGTGTTGGAAGTTTTAGAGGAATACCGCATCCCCATTCACTGCATTGCGGGGACCAGCGCGGGCGCCCTGGTGGGGGGGCTGTGTGCCGCCGGGGTTTCTGCGACCCGCATGCGCACCCTGGCCGAGAACCTGAACTGGCGCACCATCAGCAGCCTGAGCCGCCCTTCGTTGCACCTCAATGCCAGGACGGCCTCGGTGATGGGCCTGCCCCTGGGCATCCTGGATCTGGACCGCTTGATCGGCTGGATTGAGCAGGTGCTGGGGGGCTCCCTCACCTTCGACGACCTGTCGATCCCCTTCGCGGCCATTGCCACCGACATTGTCAGTGGTGAAATGATCGTCATGAACCAGGGGCCCATCGCACCGGCCATCCGGGCCAGTTGCAGTGTCCCCGGGGTCTTCACCCCATGCCGCCGGGAGCATCGCCTGCTGGTGGACGGGGGCACGGTCAACAACCTGCCCGTGGCCGTGGTGCGCCAGATGGGGGCCGACTATGTGATTTCGGTGGACCTGCTGCCGGCTCCCCAGGAGCAGACCCGGGAGCCCCGCAACATGCTGGAGGTGGCCATGGTAGCCCTTTATACCTTGATCCGGGCCAGCCAGATGGAGCGCCCCATGGCCGACTGCACCATCGCGCCGGCCATCGCCCACATTGGCCTGGCCGACCTGGGGGCGGGGCAAGAGTTGATGGCGGCCGGGCGAGCGGCAGCCGAGGCCCTGATGCCCACCATCCTGCAGGATCTGCAGATTCAGCGGTGAAGTCTCCCGACTGCGTGACACCTTCGGAATAGGGATGTACGCCATTTAGGGGCTTGGAGTCGCAAACCGGCGACGCTGTCCGCCCAGGTCCGCCACAGTGGGGCACCCCCTCCTGATTTGACAAAGTGGCGCGCCTTCACTATACTCGCCATTGCCCTTGGGCTGCCTTTGAATTTTAAAAAAGTGGTTAGTAGACAGTAGACGGTAGTCAGTAGATGGCGTCCCAGGGCATCACGCGGCAGGCAGGTGCTTCGATGAACGCGGTTCATGTACGGAAAGGGGTTCCAATGCGTTCTATCTGGCAACAGCAATGGGTTATCCCACGGCGGCGCCCAGGCAGGTTTGGGCCAGCCCGCCAAGCTCTTTCTTCTGTCCCGTTCTCCGCTCCTGCCCTCTGTTGTTTCCCCTGTTGTACCTGCTCGTGTATTTGAGCCGGTCAACGGCGCTTCTCACTTTCCCTTTCTTCGCTCTGGCTTCCGCCATCCAGCCAAATCGCCCGTACCGGCAGCGTTCCCTCGACGGTGGCCACCAAGGCGGCCGCATTGAAGGTGGTCGAGGTCCACTTGGGATGCTGGACTGAAATCGGGTTGGCGCGTGCTGACCGCCGGCAAGGCTGGACGCCCCCCCGGGGATGTTGCCCGGTTCTTGATACCGTAGGCCGGGCGGACAATGGCAGTCGCCAGGCTGGCCAGAGCCAGAATCTGCCGGCACGAACATTCGTTGAAAGAAGCCCCGGCACCTGTTGGCAACCGTTGGAACAATCTGTTTGGAAGAATCTGTCGGAATTCAGAATCAGAACCAGAAAAGGAGAAATCCCATGAGCAAAGGATACGCCCATCCAGAGGTGTTGGTCAGTACCGAGTGGGTCGCCGAACACCTCAACGATCCCAATGTCAGGCTGATTGAGAGCAACGAGGACGTTCTGCTCTACGATACAGGCCACATTCCCGGCGCTGTGAACATCGACTGGCACACGGATCTGAACGATCCCATCATCCGGGATTACGTGGGGCCGGAGCAGTTCGCCGCCTTGATGCGCCGTCACGGCATCACCCCGGAGACCACGGTGGTCTTCTACGGCGACAAGAACAACTGGTGGGCCACCTATTCCTTCTGGGTCTTCCAGCTCTTCGGCCACACCAATGCCAAGGTGATGGACGGTGGTCGCCAGAAGTGGATCGACGAAGGGCGGGAGCTGACCCGGGAAAAGCCCAGCTATCCCCCCAGCGACTACCCGGTGCCCCAGCGGGATGACACCGTGATCCGGGCCTTCCGGGATCAGGTGCTCCAGCATCAGGCCGCCCGCAAACCCCTGGTCGACGTCCGCAGCCCGGGCGAATATCGGGGCGAACTGCTCCACATGCCGGATTACCCCCAGGAGGGCGCGCTCCGGGGCGGCCACATCCCCGGCGCCAAGAACATCCCCTGGGCCCGGGCAGCCAACCCGGACGGCACCTTCAAGAGCGCGGACGAGCTGCGGGCCATCTACGAAGCGGAGCAGGGCCTGAAGCCCGACGAAGAGATCATCACCTACTGCCGCATCGGCGAGCGCAGCAGCCACACCTGGTTTGTGTTGAAGTACCTGCTGGGCTACGAGAAGGTGCGCAACTACGACGGCTCGTGGACCGAGTGGGGCAATGCCGTCCAGATGCCCATCGAGAAGTAACGTCGGGCTGCCCCGAGCCGTTTCTACAATCTGTCTGCCCCGAATTCAGGCACAGGAGCTTCCGCTGGAGGTTCCTGTGCCTTTCTATTGGCGCTGGTGCTACCCTATTCCTGGCCGGTATCTGGGCTGGCGGCCCGTTTGGCGGCCTGGTGGGCCAGGTTTTCTTCCAACAGACGAACCCGGGCCTGGAGCGCACAGAGCTCTGCCTGGAGCCGGGCCACATGGCTCTCGGCGTCGTCGTGGGATAGGGCGGATGGGTTGCGGGCTGGGTGTCCAGCAGGCGGAAGCGGGGATGGGGCAGGGTGGGGTGCAGGATGAGGGCGTCCGTGGGCATGGCCGGCCTCCCGGTGCGGGTGGGCCGGGGTTTTCTGAGACGAAGCATCCGGCGGCCCCATGTCCTCCGCCTCTAGCGGGTCGGACGACGGTGGCGTGCCCATCAGTTGATGGATCACCTCGGTCAGGGCGTCCCGGTAGTGGGTGGCCAGCTCTTCCCAGCGCTGGAGGCTCTCCTGGAGCAGCTTCTCCTGGTGGGCGCTGTCCTCGCTGGCCGTGGCGCGCAGGGTCAGCTTGAGGAGGGTGTGCTGGATAAACAGCACGGCGTCGACCATGTCTGTGAAGCGGGATTCCAGCCCATCCTGGACGTGGCAGATGTAGCCCCGCCAGCGCACCTGGGGCCCGTGCTGGGGATCCGACCAGCGATCCTGGGTGAAACGGACCAGGAACGAGGCAATGTCACGCTGTGTGGTCATACGGCTTGGAACCTTTCTGGCCGGCAGGAGGGTTCAGCCAGTAGCAGGTAACACCGGTAGACAAAGGCCAGTTGTCCATTTACATCGGGGTGGGCAGACGACATATCCCCCATTTGCCTGGAGGGCAGGCCTGCCTCCAGCAGGATAAATCGAGGCGGTTACAGATAGGTTACAGGCTAAAGGGACGCCGCGGCAGGAGGACGGCCCGAAAAAATTTCACCAGTCCCCGCTCCTCAAAGGGAAGCGGGGACTGGTGAGTGACGGGTCACGAAATGGGAATCAGAGTTCGCCCTGCAAAATTTGCCGATAGAGCTCCTGGGTTTCTGGCAGGGGATCAACGGCAAATTCCTCCTGGAGGACCTGGACACACTGTTGGTAGGTGCGCAAGGCCAGGGGGCGATTGCCCTGGGCCGCGTAGGCCCGCATCTGGATCCGGTACGCATCCTCCCACACAGGATCCATGGCAAGCACCCGTTGGGTCAGCCGAACGCTCTCCAGCGGGTTGTGGGGCAGGTAGAGTCCGGCCAGGGTGGTCATGGTGCCCAGGGCCAGCACCTGCAGCCGCTCCCGTTCGGCCACACTCCAGTCTTCATAGCGGCGTTCGGGCAGGTAATCGCCCTGGTAGAGCTCCACCGCTGCGGCGAGGTAGCGCATGGCCAGGGCTTCATCGGCAGGCGTTTCACCCGCTGGCTCGTCCCCCGGGCTGTCCGCCGGCTGGGGAGAGAGCAGGCGATTGCCGGCTGCGATCAGGAGCTCGAACACGTCGCTGTCCAGCCAGATGTATTCCATGGCCAGCCCATAGGCCAGACCCTGCCGACGGATAAACTGGGCTTCACTCCAGGGTGTCCGCTCCGGCTCCAGCGTCTTGTTGACCGCGTTCAGTGCCACCTTGAAGTCCCGGTCACCCCGGCGTGCGTCCAGATCCGGCCAGAGCTGGTCGATGATCTGTTCCTTGTGCAGGTAGTGGCTGCGGTTGGTGATGAAAAACTGGAAGAGCTGCAGTGCTTTTTCACGGCCCCACGCCCCTGGGAGGATCTCCTCGCCATAGCGCCAGACTCGGAAGCCCCCCAGGGTCTGGACTCGAAGGGGGGCATGGATGGAGACGTAGCCGGGTACGTCTGCCAGCAGGCTATCCAGCCGTGCCGGCAGCACCGGTCCGGGCTGGGCTTCCGTGGGCGCGGTCGGTGAAGGGCCGGTGAAGGTGCCGCCGGTGGCAGCCTGTCCGTCCATGGCTGGGGTCGGGCGGGCTCCTTCACGACTGGCCTGCCCTTCGCGGTGAATCTGGCTTCGGGATCGACAGCGGGCCTTCTCTATTCGAAGATCCACGGATCGTTGGCCCGTTGCCATTCGATTAGATCGTCGCCAAACCATAGGGCAATCTCGCTGGCAGCCGTCTCCGGCCCATCGCTGGCGTGGACCAGGTTGCGGCCGATCTCCAGACCAAAGTCAGCCCGGATGGTGCCCGGGGCCGCTTCCGCGGGGCGGGTGGCGCCCACCGTGTTCCGCACCACGGCAATGGCATCGGTCCCCTCCACCACCATGGCCACCACCGGCGCGCTGGTGATGTAGCGGATGAGGCTCTCGAAGAAGGGTCGGCCCTCGTGGACTGCGTAATGCTGGCGGGCCAGCTCCTCGCTCACCTGGAGCATTTTCATGGCCACCAGCTTCAGGCCCCGGCGCTCAAAACGGCTGATGATCTCACCCACCAGCCCCCGCTGTACGGCATCCGGCTTCAGGATAATGAAAGTTCGTTCCACTGGATTTTCTCCCCGTGATATCTGGTATCAACGAAATTGAATGAATCAAGAAATTCGTCAGGCTCTCTCACCCGCATCCAACAGGCGTGCCTCTTCTTCCGTCACCCGCAGGTGGAAAGTCTCCTGCGGCCGAGGAACCCGGTAAACCCGGCGGACGAACTCCCCATCCGGATCCATGGACTGGATAGGGTGCTGGGCCAGGGCCCAGTCGTTCTCGTCGCCGACGGCTTCCAACACAACCCAGCCCATGAGCAGATGGGGTTGGCTCTGCACCAGGTGTCGGGCCAGGTGGTAGGCTTCTTCCCGGGCCTGAAGCTGCCAGAGCGCGACCATCAGGCAGACTTGAAAGTCGATGCGTCGGGGCTCAGCACGGACCAGCGCCCGATAAAGCGCCGCTGCCTCGGCCCAGCGTCCACCCAGCCGATATAGGGTGGCCAGGCAGGCCGGGTTGAAGGCCAGGGCATGGGGCGCTTCCAGGCTGGTCCGGGCCAGGCCGGCCCGGATCTCCGGCTCGAAGGGCGCCATTTCAAACGCCCGTTGCCACATGGCCTGGGCCCTGGCCCGCTGTCCCCGCTGCTCTGCCGCCCGGGCCAGAGCCCGCCAGGCCAATGCATGGCCTGGATCTGCCTGCAGTAGCCGGCGCCCCCACTCCTCCCCCTCTTCCCATCGTCTGAGCAGCCAGGTCAATCGCAGGAGCCAACGATAGGTCCAAAGGTGCCGGGGCAGGTGCTGGAGCACCACCTGGGCCAGCCGGGCCCCTTCTTCCGGTGCATCCTGTTGCAAGGCCCGTTTCATGGCCGCATACCAGGACGTCAGCGGAATCTCCACCGTTTGGGCGGCGTGGCCGTTTTTCGGTCCATTTGTACTATTATCCACAATCTGCCCTCATCCCGGAAATGGACGACAGCCCGATTGTCCCAAAAAGCACAAGCGCCCCGCCACGGAGTAGAGCAGCGGCCGTGGCGGGGCAGGTCACTTTTCAGTGGGGGATGGCGTAAAAGGGCGGGTCCTCCAGGCGGTGGAGCCGGCGCAGTTGCTCCAGCAGGGGGGCCACTTCCCGCTCGGCGCCCGGCGCGGGCCCAAAGGGATCGCTGACCGCGTCCGCTTCTCCCCGAAGCAGGCGCAGGCTGCTCAACACGTTGTGGGCCAGGACTTCCAGGTTGTAGCCGCCTTCCAGGACGGCCACCAGCCGCCCCTGGCAAAGCTCTTCCGCCAGCTCCATCACCACCGCCGTCAGCTGCGCGTAGCCGGCAATGCTGAGCCGCATGCCCGCCAGGGGATCCTGCCAGTGGGCGTCGAAACCCGCGGAAAGGAGGATCAGCTCTGGGCGGAAGCGCCGGGCCACGGGCATCAGGATGCGCCGGAAGGCTTCCAGGTACCCCGCGTCTCCCACCCCAGGCGGCAAGGGGACGTTGACCGTAGTCCCCACCCCGGGGCCGGCCCCCCGCTCCCCCGCCGCGCCCGTGCCTGGATAGTAGGGAAACTGGTGGGTGCTGAAGAAAAGCACCGACGGATCCGCGTAGAAGACATCCTGGGTGCCGTTGCCGTGGTGTACGTCAAAGTCCACGATCAGAACCCGGTCTACCCCAAATTGGTCCTGGGCCCAGCGGGCGGCGATGGCCACGTTGGCCAACAAGCAGAAGCCCATCCCCTGGTTCACCAGAGCGTGATGGCCAGGCGGGCGGACCAGGGCAAAGGCATTGTCCGCCTCTCCCCGCAGGACGCGTCCGGTCACGTTGAGCAGGCCGCCCGCGGCGCGCAGGGCCGCTTCATAGCTGTCAGCAGTGACATAGGTGTCGCCGTCCAGATGGCCGCCGCCGGTTAGCGCGACGTACTCCAGGCGCTCCAGGTACTCGGGGGTGTGGACCCGCAGGATGGCTTCTCGGGGGGCGGGCGAAGACGGGACCTGGATGAGGTGCTTTAGGATGCTATCTTCCTGGAGAAGGGCCCAGGTTTCTTCGACTCGGCGGTGATTTTCGGGGTGGTGAGGGTAGGTATGGTGGGTATGGAAGGGGTCGTAGACAATGGCAGTTCGTTTCATGAGTCAATCGGTTCCATCATTGGTTTCGCTGGCCAGTTGGCCGGTCAAAGTGGGGTCGAAAATGGATCGGAGAGCCCGTGGGCGACTCCCCATTGCTCGGGGCCGGCGTGATCTCAAACTGGAGGTCGAAGTCGAATTCACCGGCGCCAAGGGCGCGGATGCGCCCACATGGCACCACCGGATACTCGCTCTCCACCGGCCCGGTGGCGTAGAGTACCTCCCCATCCCACACCAGGCTCAGGCTGCCCTCCTGCCAGGGCATCTCCAGGAGCGCCCACCACGTCCAGGAGTTGTGGGCAGTTGGGGAGACGGCCAGGCGCTCACCCTGCCAGCGCAGGCCACATCCCTGCCAGATGGCTGCCCCGGCCAGGGCAATCCCCGCTTCCGGGCAGCTGAAATGCCAGGGGGCACGCGCTGACATCTGCCAGCCGGTGGCTTCCACCCAGTCGTCCAGGGGGAAGGGGGGCTGGGCCAGGGTGGACACCCCGGTGGCCCGGGCCAGGCGACTGTACTCCTGGGCTTCGCTCTCCCACCGGGCCGCGTTGACGCTGTCTCCCTGCCAGCTGGCCAGTTGGGTGGCCCACTGGAGGGCCACGGCCACGTCGGCCAGGCGTGGCCCATCCTCCTGCAGTTCCCGCCGCAGCAGGATCAGGGCCTCCACGCAGACCTGGACGGCTTCGTAGTGGTCGGCCAGGACGGGATGGGGGCCATGGCGCTGGATGTGGCCATGCAGGGCGGCCAGGTAGGCCCGGTTGGTGGCTGTCACCGCGAGCCCTGGATCGGCCGGTGCCTCTTTGGCCCGCAGGGGCAGGATTGTGGGCAGCCGTCCCTGGCTCCTCTCCGCCACCCGACGCAGGTGGGCCAGCAGGTTGCGGCTCAGGACCAGGTCGTGGGCGTCCAGGCAGCGAACCAACCCCGGGACAGACTCGACCCGGCGGTCCGAGGGGGCCAGCCCTGTGCGCAGCCGCTGGACATGCCGCAGGGCAGTCAACCGACCCACCTGGAGAGCCCGGTTCAGCCGGGGATCGGAGGTCCAGAGGCGGCCCGTTTTCACCACCCGGCTCCAGGCTTCGCCCGCCTGCTCAAAGGCCCGCTCCGCGTCCCGCAGGGAGAGGAAGCCGTTCCACGCCACCTGTTCGCCCACGTCGCTGATGGTCAGCACCAGGGGAACTTCCACGATCCCGTTGACCAGGACGTAGTAGATCAGCAGGGCGCGGCCTTCGTCGCTGAGTTCCACGGCCGAGGGCCGGCCGTAGGGGTTGCCAAAGACCCGGGTGCTGTCTGCGTTGTGCTGGGCGTAGATCCCCTGGGCCCGGCCCGGGTTCATCTGAGCCACCAGCAGCCCGTCCACCATGCGCTGGGTGAGGGGCTGCCCCCAGTCGATCTCCACTTCCAGCCGCAGCAGCCGGTCCCCTTCGGCCTGGCACTCCAGCATCCACAACACCGAGCGATCGTAGTTGGAGCCCAGGGGAACGGCCAGCCGCTTGCTGACGATCACCCCCTCGCTGCCCAGGATGCTCTCCTGGTAGCCGGGGTAGTAGCGGGTGGCCATCTTCATCAGGGGCTCGTCGTCGGGTGGGCTGCTGATGCGGAGCTGGATCCGCCGTGCATAGAACTCATCCGCCCAGGGCCAGAAGAGGTCCAGGAGGTCGGTGTTGGCGTCTACCGTAAAGACCACGTCCTGGTTGGCCAGTTGATAGGTGGCTTCGGGGTCGAGCTCGTCCTGATCGATGACCTGGGGCTGGTCCAGGATGGGGCTAAATGGATCCATGGCACCTCTTTACACCAAAATGGGACCGGTTTACATCAAAATGGGATTGGGGACACACCCAGGATACACAATAGCCAAGCGACGGCGGGGCTGTCAAATCGGGGAGGAACCGCGCTTATTCGGCCTCGGAAGGTTCGCCCTCCCGGACGGGTATGCCCTGGGCGGCCCGTGAGGCGTGCTGGAGCTCCTCTGGGCGGACGCCGGCCATGAGCAGGCCCAACTGTTCCCGGGTCGCCTCTTGTCGGGGCAGGATGGCCACGATTTCGCCCCGGTACATCACGGCGATGCGGTCTGAAAGGGCCAGGATTTCATCCAGCTCGGCGCTGACCAGCAGGACCGCCACGCCCTGATCCCGCTTGGCCACAATCTGCTGGTGGATGAATTCGATGGAGCCCACGTCGATGCCCCGGGTGGGCTGGGCTGCGATGAGCAGCCGGATGGGGCGGCTGAACTCCCGGGCCACCACCATCTTCTGCTGGTTGCCGCCGGAAAGGCTGCCGGCCGGGGCCAGGATGCTGGCGGTGCGCACGTCGTATTCCGCCACCAGGCGAGTGGCATGCTCCCGGATGGCCTGCTCGTTGATGGTCCAGCCCCGGGCGAAGGGCGGCCGGTAGTAGGTGTTGAGGACCAGGTTGTGGGCGACCGGGTAGGTGTCCACCATGCCGTAGGCGTGCCGGTCCTCGGGGACGTGGCTGCTCTGCCCCTCGGCGGTGATGCGCCGGGGGGTGGCGTTGGTCATCTCCTGGCCGGCGATGGTCACCCGGCCTGCCATGGCCCGCCGCAGGCCGGTGAGCACTTCCACCAGCTCGGTCTGGCCGTTGCCCTGGACGCCGGCCACGCCCAGGATCTCGCCGGCGTGGACCTGGAAGGAGACGTCGCGCACGGCTGGCGCACCTGTGTCGTCCTGGGCCGAGAGCCCGACCACGTCCAGCACCACCGGGCCGGGACGGGCTTCCTCCTTCTGCACCGTCAGGATCACTTCCCGGCCCACCATCATGGCGGCCAGAGAGGCCTGGGTCGCCTGGCCCGGGTCCGTCTCCCCCACCACCCGGCCGTTGCGCAGAACCACGATGCGGTCGGCCACGCGCAGGACTTCCTTCAGCTTGTGGGTGATGAAGATGATGGACTTGCCCTGGGCCCGCAGCAGGTCCATCACCTGGAAGAGCCCCTCGATCTCCTGGGGCGTGAGCACCGCGGTGGGCTCGTCCAGAATGAGGATGTCGGCGTTGCGGTAGAGGGTTTTGACGATTTCCACCCGCTGGCGCACGCCCACCGGCAGATCCTCCACCAGCGCGTAGGGATCCACCGCCAGGCCGTAGCGGTCGGACAGCTCCCGAATGCGCCGGGCCACCGCTTCCACATCCAGGAAGCCGCCCCGGACGCTCTCGCTCCCCAGCATCACGTTTTCGGCCACGGTCATCACCGGGACCAGCTGGAAGTGCTGGTGCACCATGCCGATGCCCAGGGCGATGGCATCCTTGGGGCTGGAGAGGGTCACCGGCCGGCCGTTCACCCAGATTTCCCCTTCGGTGGGTCGGTAGAGGCCGTAGAGGATGTTCATCAGGGTGGATTTTCCGGCCCCATTCTCCCCCAGCAGGGCCAGGATCTCGCCCGGGTAGAGCTGGAGATTCACATCTTCGTTAGCCACCACGCCGGGAAAAAGCTTGGTGATGTGGCGGGCTTCCAGCACCGGGGTACGATTCAACTGTTCCATGGCTTTCCTTTCACCCAGTCTCCTGACCGCGTCTCCTGGTGGGGCCTTCCTGCCAGGTCGGATCCGCCCCTCACTCGGAGCTGCCTTCGGTCTCGTAAACCTTGCCCTCGGCCGCGGGCGGCCGCACCCGACCCACGAAGCCGGAGACGGCCACGATGGTGACCACGTAGGGCAACATGGAGATGAACTGGCGGGGCACCTGGGTCACGCCGGCCAGCAGCAGCTCGTTCTGCAGGGCCTGGGTGTAACCGAAGAGGGTGGCCGCACCCAGCGCGCCGAAGGGGTTCCAGTTGCCGAAGATCATGGCCGCCAGGGAGATAAAACCCCGGCCGGCGGTCATGCCCTCCTGGAACTGACCCACTGCTTCCAGGACCAGGAAGCCCCCGGCCAGCCCGGCCAACATGCCGCCCAGGACAGTGTTCACGTAGCGATAGCGGTTGACGTTGATGCCTACCGTATCCGCCGCCCGGGGATGTTCGCCCACAGCCCGGGTGCGCAGGCCCCACCGGGTGTGGAAAAGGGCCACGTGGATCACCACCACCAGCAGCAGAGCCAGGTAGGTGATGGGCGGGTTCTCAAAGAGGACGCTCCCCAGCACAGGAATGTCTGCCAGGAGCGGAATGCGCACCGGGCCAAACTTGCCCTCGGCCACCGCGCTGCGGTCGAAGAGGTAGGCGGAGAAGCCGGCCGCCAGGATGATGATCACCGTCCCGGAGATGATCTGGTCCATGCGGAAGCGGATGGAGAGGAGGGCATGGAGCAGCCCCATGAGGCCGCCCACCAGCAGGGCGGTGGCCACGCCTACCGCCAGGCTGGCCGGCAGGGGCCAGCTGTTGGTCGCCACCTTGGCTACAAAGGCGGCGAAGGCACCCGCCAGCATCATGCCCTCAATGCCGATGTTGATGATGCCGGAGCGCTCGCAGAGGATCCCGCTGAGCGCCCCCAGAATGAGGGGGACGCTGGCCCGCAGGGTGAAGTTTAACGCGCTGACGCCAAAGAGCACCCGCAGCCAGACCTGCTGGTTGAGGCTGGTGGTGTTGACCAGAATGGCCATCACCACCAGGAAGAGGGCAAAGGCCATGCTGATGATGGATGAGGTCTTCCAGAACTGCCCGGTACGTCCCATGCTGCTACCTCCCGGCCCAGCCGGTGGTCAGGGTAGTGGTCTCCACTTCGTCGGGCGCGCGGCGGACGCGGTAGAGGGTCCGGATCAGGGTGGGCGCGGCCACAAAGGCCAGCACCAGGGCCTGGATCACCTGGATGATGTCGGCAGCCACGCCGGATTCAAACTGCATCCGGGCGGCGCCGGCATCCAGCGCGCCCAACATGAAGGCCGAGAGCACCACGCCCAGCGGATGGGTCTGGCCCAACAGGGCCACAGTGATGCCGTCGAAGCCCACTGCACCGCTGAACTCCGGCGCGAACTTGTGGTTCAGTCCCAGGGTTTCAATGGTGCCGGCCAGGCCCGCCAGGGCGCCGGCCAGGGCCATGGCCAGGATGATCATGCCGTTCACCCGCATGCCCGCGTAGCGTGCCGCCCGGGCGTTCTGGCCCACGGTACGCAGCTCAAAGCCCACCGTCGTCCGGTAGATCAGCCACCACATGACCACGGCCACCAGCAGGGCCAGCACCACCCCCCAGTGCACCCGGTAGGGCGGCCCCACGATCCAGGGGATCTGGGCGCTGGCCAGCACGTCGGGCGTTTCCGAAATGGCGCCCGCCGTGGGATCCCAGAGGGGGCCAGGCTGCTGCCCCTGGGTGCCGCCCGCGTAGACCGTCCACCCGGCGAAGAGGCTGGCCACATAGTTCAGCATGATGGTGACAATGACCTCGTGGGCGCCTGTGTAGACCTTGAGCAGGCCCGGCAGCGCGCCCCAGAGGGTACCGCCAGCGATGCCCGCGGCGATGGCCAGGGGCAAGTGGACAAAGGCGGGCAGTCCCTCAAAGTGGATTCCCACCGCCACCGAACAGATGGTGCCGATGATGAACTGGCCAGATGCACCGATGTTGAACAGCCCCGCCTTGAAGGCCACGGCCACCGACAGGCCGGTCAGGATCAAGGGGGTCATCTTGCGGATGGTGGTGGACCAGGCCCGGCCGTTGCCAAAGGCCCCACTGAAGAGCCCCTGGTAGGCCCGGACGGGATCATCCCCGAAAATGGCCATGACCAGCGCGCCGATGGCCAGCGCGGTGAGCAGCGCCAGCACCGGGATGAGAATCGCCCTACCCAATCTTCGCCAAACAGGAATATTCATGGACACTCCATATGTCCCGAGTACCAAGCGGGGTGCGTAGGCGGGTTCCCGCACCACGCCGTAGGTCCGGCCGGGAGGCCGGACATGGATGCTTGTCACGCAAGGATGCGTGACCTACGTACTGCCGGGATTGACGACCAGATAGGGGAAGACGGGAGGCGGCCTGCGCCACGCTCCCGTCTTCCCAGAGACGCACACGCAAAGGTGCGTCCGTGCCGAGCCTGCATGTCCGGTCGGATGCTACTGGCCGTAGCCGGTGGAGATGCTGCCATCCTCCAGGCCGGCTTTGATGCGGGCCAGATCGTCCTTGACTTCCTGGGGAATTTTATCCTCGAAATCGTGGAACGGCGCCAGATCCACCGGGCCGTAGTAGTTGCCGCCCTGGAAGGTGCCGTTGTGGACCTGCATGATCAGGTCCACAACGCTGGGGGTGATCAGCTTCATGGCGCTGGAGACCAGGCAGGCGTGGGCAGCCGGGAGGGTTTCCCACTGGTCGGTGTCCACGCCGATGCAGTAGACTTCCTGGCCTGCCTCGGCCGCGGTGGCCACCTCCTGGAGCGCGCCGTTACCCGTCTGGCCGCCGGCGCCGAAGATCACATCCGCGCCCTGGTCCAGGGCCTGGCGGGCGGTGGCCGCGCCCCACTCCGGGTCGGTGAAGGCCTGGGAGAGCTCACCCGGGTGGTAGGTGGAGATGATGTTGATGTCCGGCTTGACGTAGCGGGCGCCGGCTTCATACCCTTCCTTGAAGGCCACCACCGGCGGCACCAGGTCGGTCCCCAACACCGCGGCGATGGTACCCGTCTTGGTCAGGTGGGCGGCCAGAGCCCCGGCCAGGAAGCCCGACTGATCCTCATGGAAGATCAGGCCCACCAGGTTGGGCAGGGTTTCACCCTGGAACTGGTCCACACCGATGAAGTAGATGTCCGGGTTCTCCTTGGCCGCGGCGATGGTGGCCTCGCCCAGGGCAAAGCCCACGGTCACGATGACCTGGTAGCCGGCATCAATGAACTGCTGGATGTTGTCGGCGTAATCCTTGGCGTCCTGGGTCTCGATGTACTTGTAGTCCACGTTCTCCTCGAGACCCAGCTGTTGGGCCGCCTGTACCACGCCTTCCCAGGCCGACTGGTTAAAGCTGCGGTCGTTAACCCGGCCCACGTCGGTCACCAGACCAATCTTGAGCTTGGCGGCCGGGGCAGTGGCCTCCGCCTCCTGCGCCTGTTGCCCTTCGGCGGGGGCCGGGGCCGCTGCCTGGGGAGCCGCTGGTGCCGCACAGGCACTTACCACGAGAAGCGCAACCAGTGCCATCAGCAGGATCACATGTTTTCGCATACCTTTTGAATCCTTTCTTGAACCTTCGCTGAGCTTGACGGAAAGATCACGACGCTGTTGGGCCGCACCCATCCTCAGGCCCTGAATTGATATCCTGCTACGAAAAGATGTAGAATGGGTACCATGGCCAACGGCAGTATGAATGCTGGAGGATGGAGACGCCGTTGGGGCGGCACCGTAGCCCCATGTCTATAGCCCCATGTCTACAGGGCAGCACACAGAATGAGCTCAAGCCAATTGACACCGTTGGCCGTCGGGCAAAGGCATTATAAACAAGCTATTCGTCAGAAGCAAAGCCGCTTTTTCAGGGAGAGGAGGGTGTAGAAGACTTATGTCTCTTTCTCTTGGTAAACGCCGGGCGCTCCAACAGTGTGCCCAGGACGATGGCACCTTCGCCATGCTGGCCATGGATCAGCGGGGCAGCCTGGCCCGCATGATCGACCCGGATGCGCCGGACCAGGTCTCCTTCCAGCAGGTGATCGCCATCAAACGGGACGTGATCGCCGCCCTCTCGCCCCTGGCCAGCGCCGTCTTGCTGGACGTGGAATACGGCTACGGCCCCTGCGTGGCCAGCGGCGCCCTCTCCGGCCGGGCTGGTCTGCTCCTGGCCATCGAGAAGAGCGGCTACGAAGGCGACCCCACGGCCCGCCGCACCAGCCTGTTGGATGGCTGGGACGTGGAGCGAACCCGCCTGGCCGGCGCCAGCGGCGTGAAGCTCCTGATCTACTACCGGCCGGACGCACCCAACGCCGCCGAGCAGGAGGCCCTGGTGGCAGAAGTGGCCGCCGCCTGTGACCGCTGGGAGCTTCCCCTCTTCCTGGAGCCCCTCCACTACTCCCTGGATCCAGCGGTCAAGGTGGTCCCCAACGCCGAACGGCGACGGGTGGTCATCGAGACGGCCCGGCGCCTGGTCCCCCTGGGCGTGGACGTGCTCAAGGCCGAATTCCCCCTGGACGTGAAGCAAAGCAACGACCAGGCCGAATGGGCCGACGCCTGCGCCGAGCTGAGCGACGCCTGCCCGGTACCCTGGGTGCTCCTCAGCGCCGGGGTGGACTTCCCCACCTACGCAGAGCAGGTGAAGGTGGCCTGTGCCAGCGGCGCCAGCGGCGTCCTCTGTGGGCGAGCCATCTGGAAAGAGGCGGTGCAGTTGCCGCCAGCCCAGCGGGTGCAGTTCCTGCAGACTACCGCCCGGGAGCGCTTCCGCCAGCTTAGTCAGCTCGTCAGCGAGGCGGCCCGGCCCTACACCCACTTCTACCCGGCCAGCGACGGCGCCGACCTGGAGAACTGGTATCGATAGCCCATGACGTCTGACGTTTCCCCGATTCCCCTGGTCGGCATCGACGTAGGCGGCACCTTCACCGACTTTGTAGTATTTCAGGACGGTGCCCTGCGGGTGCACAAGGTCCCCACCACGCCGGAGGATCAGAGCCAGGCCATGGTGGCGGGCCTGGCTGCCCTGGGCATCCAACAGGCGGACATCGTCCACGGCATGACCGTGGCCACCAACGCGCTGCTGGAGCGTCGGGGCGCGCGGACCGCGCTGCTCACCACTGCCGGTTTTGCCGATGTGTTGGTCATCGGCCGCCAGAACCGGCCCCACCTCTACCGCCTGAGCCAGCAGCGGCCCGCCCCCCTGGTGGAGGATCCCTGGCGTCTGGAGGTAGACGAGCGGCTGGACCACACCGGGCGGGTGTTGCGCCCCCTGGACGAAGCGGCCGTGGAACAGCTGGCATCGCGCCTGGCCGCAGGCCAGGTGGAAAGCGTGGCCATCGTCTTTCTCTTTTCCTTCCTCAACCCGGCCCACGAAGAACGGGCTGCGGGGCTCCTCCGGGCCCGGCTGCCGGAGCTACCTATCTCCCTCAGCAGCCAGATCCTGCCGGAATACCGGGAGTATGAGCGGACGGCCACCACGGTCATCAACGCCTACGTCCAGCCGCTGGTGGCCCGCTACCTGCAGCGCCTCCAGGATCGGCTGGCCCACTGTCGGCTCCGCATCATGCAGTCCAATGGCGGCGCCATCGGCCTGGCCCAGGCCAGCCAGCAGGCAGCCCGGGTGGTGCTCAGCGGCCCGGCCGGCGGCGTGGTGGGCGCCTTCGCCGTGGCCCGCCAGGCCACCGGCAGTGACGCGCCCCAACTGATCACCCTGGACATGGGCGGCACCAGCACCGACGTGGCCCTCTGTCCGGGGCAGATCCCCACCACCGCGGAGAGCACCATCACCGACCTGCCCCTGCGCCTGCCCGTCATCGATATCCACACCGTGGGCGCAGGCGGCGGCAGCATCGCCTACCTGGATGCAGGCGGCGGCCTGCGGGTGGGCCCCCGTAGCGCCGGGGCCGTCCCAGGACCGGTTTGCTACGGCCGGGGTGGCACAGAACCCACTGTGACCGACGCCAACCTGGTGCTGGGCCGCCTGGCCCCCGAGGGCTTCCTGGGCGGCGCGGGGGAAGTCACCCTGGACCGGGCGGCCGCGCGCCGGGCGCTGGCCCGGCTGGGCGAACCGTTGGGCCTCAGCCCCGAGGCGGCTGCCCTGGGGGTGATCCGCGTTGCCAACGCCACCATGGAGCGGGCCCTGCGCCGGGTTTCGGTGGAACGGGGCCACGACCCACGGCAGTTTACCCTACTACCCTTCGGCGGCGCCGGCCCCCTCCACGCCTGTGACCTGGCCGACGCCCTCCAGATCCGGCGCATCCTGCTGCCGCCCATGCCCGGGGTGTTGAGCGCCTACGGCATGCTCGTGGCCGACGTGGCCCGGGACGCCTCCCGCTCCCTTCTGAGCACCCTGGGCGACTTACAGCGGGATCGGACGCCGCTGCAACAACTCTTCCAGGCGCTGGCGGAGGAGGTGCAGTCCGCCCTGGCCCAGGAGGGCATCGCCCATCCCACCCTGGAAGCCGCCCTGGACCTGCGCTATCGGGGGCAGAGCTACGAGCTGACCGTTCCCCTGGCCCTTTCCCTGGACGAGGCGGCGCTGGCCGCCGCGGGCGAAGCCTTCCACCGGGCCCACGAACAGCGTTACGGCTACGCCATGCCGGGGGAAACGGTGGAGACGGTCAACCTGCGGGTACGGGCCAGCAGCCCGGGAGCGTCTGCCGTCCTGCCTGCATTGCCCGACGCGGGACCGGATGCCACCGCCGCCCGCCTGCCCGAGCGCCCCGTCTGGTTTGACCCGTGGGAACCCACGCCCACGCCGTGCTACGATCGGGAGCGGCTGCAGCCCGGCAATCGTCTGGCCGGCCCCGCCATCGTTCACCAGTTTGACACCACCATCGTCATCACGCCCGGCTGGCAGGCCCGGGTGGACGCCTACCGCAACATCTGGCTGGAGAAACCCCAATGAGCGCCGCAGCCGTCGATCCCATCACCCTGGAACTCTACCGCCACCGTTTCGCCGGCGTGGCCGAAGAGATGGGCGTCACCCTGCGACGGACCGGCTATTCGCCCAACATCAAGGAGCGGCTGGACTTCTCCTGCGCCATCTTCGACGGCCGGGGCGCCATGATCGCCCAGGCGGCCCACATCCCTGCCCACCTGGGCGCCATGCCGGCCAGCGTCCACACCATCCTGGCCCGCTTCCCCCATTGGGAACCGGGGGACGTGGTCATCGTCAACGACCCGTTTGAAGGGGGCAACCACCTGCCGGACATCACCATGATCGCGCCGGTCTTTGTGGAAGGTGGGGCGGGGGATCCGGCTGGCCGGCCTGACTTCTTCGTCGCCAGCCGGGCCCACCATGCGGATGTGGGCGGCATGACGCCGGGTTCCCTGCCCCTCTCCACCGAGATCTACCAGGAGGGCATCATCATTCCGCCGGTGAAGCTCTACAAGCGGGGCGTGCTGGACGAGGATCTGCTCCGCCTGATCCTGCGCAACGTGCGCACGCCTGGGGAGCGACGGGGGGACCTGGCTGCCCAACGAGCGGCCGCGGCCATCGGCGCCCGGCGTCTCCAGGAGTTGGTGGACCGTTTTGGCTATGGGGAAGTCCTGGCGTATGCCGGCCACTTGCAGGCCTACAGCGAACGGTTGACCCGCGCGGCCATTGCCCGCTGGCCGGACGGCACCTACCGCTTCGAGGATGTGCTGGAGCTGGTGGAAGGGGAGCAGGTGACCCTGGTGCCCATCCGGGTGGCCGCCACCATCCACCACGACGAGATCACCTTCGACTTCACTGGCACCGCGGCCATGGTTCACGGCTCCCTGAACGCGGTCATCGCCATCACCCAGTCCGCCTGCTACTACGTGGTCCGCTGCCTGGTGGGGGAGGAGGTGCCCATGAACGCCGGCTGTTTCGCACCGGTCCACGTGGTGGCGCCGGCCGGCAGCCTGGTCCACGCGCAGGCGCCGGCGGCCGTGGCGGGCGGCAACGTGGAGACTTCCCAGCGCATCACCGATGTGGTGTTGGGTGCGCTGGCCCAGGCCTTGCCGGAGGAGATCCCGGCTGCGTCTCAGGGGACCATGAACAACCTGACCATCGGCGGCCTCCGGGCCGAGGGAAGCGGGCCCTACGCCTACTACGAGACCATCGGCGGGGGCATGGGCGCCTCTGCCCGGGGAGACGGCATGAGCGGCGTCCAGGTGCACATGACCAACACCCTCAACACGCCGGTGGAAGCCCTGGAGATGGTCTTTCCCTTCCGGGTGGTGCGCTACAGCCTGCGCCCTGGCAGCGGCGGCGCCGGTCGGCACCGGGGTGGCGACGGCATCGTGCGGGAATATGAGATCCTGGCACCGGCCACGGTGACCATGCTGAGCGAGCGCCGTGCGGTAGCGCCATGGGGCCTGGCCGGCGGCGAGCCCGGCCAACCAGGCCGGAACTGCCTGATCCACGCGAACGGCCAGGTGGAAGAACTGCCCTCCAAATTTTCCCGCCGGCTCATGCCCGGCGACCGCCTGCGGATTGAAACCCCGGGGGGCGGCGGCTGGGGTTCGCCAGCCTGAACTGCCCCTCTCTTCCCCGCCTTGACACCCGTCTCAAAACGCCACCAAAACATCGCCACCAGACAACGCCACAAAATGCCCTGAAATTCCGGGAACAACCCGGATGGCCCCTCCGTCTTCGCATCAGAGGATGTTCTTTCCGCCAATGGACAACCCTCGTGATGAGGGGGCGGCATCCTGTTCTGAAAAAAAGGAAGCCGGATGGGTAGTCCGGTCTCCTGGCCGGACATCTGCACCCAACGGGACGGAAACCCAGGTCACGCATCCCTGCGTGACCTGCGGACTACGGACCGTATCTGTGTTCATCTGTGGCTTCTGCGGAGGACCCATCTGGGGTTTTGGCAAGAGAAGCAAGAAGCGTCAGAGAACGGTCCGACTTCAAGGCCAAAGTGGTCAAGCAGCGGGATTTGACCTCTGTTAAAGTGAGAGTCGACCCTGTCGCTTACGCCAGGAGCAACTGGCGCAAACAACGTGGCCCAAACTGGCGCAACCACCGTTGGCCTGGGGCCTGTCTCCCGGTACACTGGGTTCAGGACAGCAGACAGCATCGCACAGCATTCCAACCGCAGCTCCAGCCGGAGCCGCAGAAGTAGCTCCAGCCGGAGCGGGAAAAAATAGAGGAGGTTGACCCATGAATGCACGCCGCATCTTTATCCTGGCTGTCACTTTGATCTTGATAGGCGCCGTCTTTACCGGGGTGATCTCGGCCATGGAACCCGGCACGGGCAGCAGCGCCCCCCAGACAGTGACAGCTCTCCAGAATGTACGCGATTATGCGTTCGGCGCCGGCCAGACGTATGTGGTCGATGGCGGTAAATTGTACGTCGGCGCCGCGTCCACCCCCGGGCTTCTGCCGGCCCGCTGGACGGAAGTCACCACGCCCGCCGATGTGATCGTGGGCGCTGTGGCCATCGATGAGGAACGAGGGATCGTGTACATCGGCGCCGCCAACGAAATGGCCATCTACCGCAGCCAGGTGCCGCAGAGCGGCGTTGCGACAGGCGCAAACAGCCAGCCCAACTGGCAGCGGGTGCCCCTTACCGCTGAGGTCGCAGGCGGGGTCACCGACATCGCCGTGGATCCGGTCCAGCGCCTGGTCTACGTGGGCACGGACAACGCGGGCCTCTTCCGCCTGCGGGACGTGGGCTCCAGCATGGTGCTCAATGCCCAGTTGTTGCTGGATGAGCCGGTGCGCCAGGTGGTGGCCGCGCCCGGTGCTGACCTGGCCCTGGCCCGCACCGACTGGCACCTCTACCGGGCGGAGAACTTTGGCCTGAGCTGGGTCCAGGTGGATGACCTCATCCAGAGCGTGCCCACGGCTCTGGCCGTTGCCGCCGGCCCTTTGGGCCAGGTGACCGCCTACGTCGGCACCATGGACCGGGGTGTGCTCAAGACCCAGGATGGCATCACCTGGACCCTGGCCAACCAGGGGCTGGGTCTGGTACCCGGGTCCCGGCTGTCGGTGGATGCCCTGGCGGTGGATCCCGCCCAGCCGGAGGTGGTCTACGTGAGTACCAGCTACCTCTACGGCACCACCCAGGTGCACCGTTCGCCGGCCATGGTGGCCATGAGCACCGATGGTGCCACGGCCTGGACGCCCCTGGAGACCAACCTGAAGGTGGCGGTGGTGGATCTGGTGCCGGCTGTGGGGCAGACAGGCGCTGTCTACGCCCTGACCACCGAGAGCCGTGCTTTGACCAGCATGCCGCTGGGGACCGCCCTGGCCGCGGCTCCAGCCCAGGCGCCGGTCGAAGGCGAGGGTGGCTCGTTGGTGGCGGGCACCAATCCCGGGGCGCCTCAGGTGGCAGCCACGAGTGAGGCAGTCCCAACCGGTCAGCGCCTCCCCTGGCAGAGCCTCCTGGCCTGGATTGTGGCCGGCCTGGCTGCCCTGGCCCTGGTCTTCGCAGTGGTGAGCGACCTGCGTAGCCGCCAGCCGAAGCCGGTCACCGGCCGGGAGGGCAGCGGGCCGCTGGCCCAGAATCCGGTCCACAACAACCGGTAATCCGACGTCCGCCGACTATTCGACAGGCATTTCCCGACGCCCCCTCCTCAACTTGAGGAGGGGGCGTTTTGTTGTTGCGGAGATGGCGCCCAATGTTAGCGTAGTGCCTTTACGCCAGAGGGGCATCAATGTTACAATCGTGTCCAGCAGTGTAGGGCTGCCCTACGGTTCGGCCCACCACATCTTCCCGGGCCGGATCGACTGCCCTGTCATCATCACCATCCCGTGTCATCACCATCCTATGAAGGAATGACCGGCCGTGCAGTCTACATCGTTCCGTTTGATCTCTACCATCATCACCCTGTTGCTTCTGCTCGCGCTCCTGGGCGTGATCGGCCTGGCCGTGCGCACCACTCCGGCCATGACGCTGGGGCAGGTCCTGGGGGCTACGCCGGTCACCTCTACCCCCAGGAGCCGTCCGACGGCCACTTCCCCGGATGCCCGTGCCACCCGGACGCCTCCCCTGGCCCAGGAAATCGCCCTGGGGCCCGTGGCCCAGGTGGCGGACGGCGGTTTCAGCTTTCGCCCCCTGCCCGATTACACCCTCACATTCAGCGATGACTCGGCCACATTGACCGCCGGATCAACTTCGGCTCCTGGCCAGGATGCCCTCTTCTCCCTCCGCGGCGGCCCCGTGACCCGTTTCATCACCACCTCGCTTCCATCCCCGGAATTGCCCACCATCCTGGAAGCGTACGCAGCGTCCTATGCCCAAGCGCACCCCGTGCGGGTGGGCGCGCCCCAGGAGCTGACGGTAGATGGCGTGCCGGCCCTGGCGGCCGATCTCACGGCGGATGAGCCGGGCCAGGTCGTGGTCGGCCGCATCACCCTGGCGCAGCCCGAACCCGGCTGGCTCTTTGTGATGGTCGGCACCGGGCTTGCCGACCGCTGGCAGGCAGAGCTGCGTCAACAGTACGATGCCCTCCTGGCTTCGGTGCGATTTCTGCCATTGCAGGCCACGCCCACGCCGACCCTGGGCATCGTCCTGGCGCCTACACCGACCCTGCCGGCCACGGCCACTCCCCAGCCGTCTCCCACAGGCACGGCGGCCCCCCTGGCGCCCGCCACGCCGGACACCCACTGGCAGATCTGGTCAGATGGCAACGTGATCAACGACCTGGCCCTGGCCGGCAACACCCTCTGGGCGGCCACGGAAGGGGGCTTCGTAGCCTGGAATCGAGCCAGCGCCAGAGCGGTCAAGTTCACCACCCGGGACGGCCTGGCGGTAAACTATGCCACCACGGTGGTCAACTGCCCCCTGCCCAATCTGGGCGTGGTCTTCGGCCATGACCATGGACTGCAACTCTTCGATCTCCAGCAAGGGCGCTGGAAGACCCTGGACAGCAACACCAGCGCCATGCGCAGTGACCGGGTGGTCGGCCTCTACTGTGACCTGGAGGGTGGGCTCCTGTGGGTGGTCTATGCAGACCAGGGGATCGACGTCTTCGACGCCGCGGCCAACACCTGGAGCGCCGTCCCCCTGCCTGCCCAGGCCCAAGAGGCGGGCGCCCTGCGGGATGTGGTGACCGTCGATGAGGGGCAGCGCTACTGGTTGCTGGCCGAACGAGGTGTGATCGCAGTGGACGGCCAGACGGCGACCCTGTACAATGGGCAGAACAGCCCTCTGGATACAGACCAGGTGACCGCCATGGCGGTAGATGGCTCGGGGAGCGTCTGGTTGACCACGGCCAGCACCCTCTACCGGTTCGATGGCGAAAGCTGGAGCTCCTTTGGCCCGGAACAACTGGTGGTCTCGGGCGCCCCGGCCGGCCGCCTGACGGATCTGGCCATCGCCGCCGACGGCACCATGTGGCTGGCCTGGGATCAGGCCGAGGTCTGCCGCTTCGACCCGGGCACGGGCCGCTGCCTGGCCTTCTACCGGGGGGAAAGTGGCATGGCTGCCCCACCCTTGACCGCCCTCGAGGCGGGCGCCGGCGGCCAGGTCTACTACGCCACGGCGGGAGATGGGGTGAGTTGGTTCGATGGAGAAGGCTGGCACCACTGGGTGAGCCAGGCCGAACCCCTCCTGGGCAACCAGGTGCGTGCCATGACCCAGCAGACGGATGGCACCATCTGGATCGCGACGGACCTGGGCGTGCAATCCCTGAATCCGGATGGCTCCCAGACCCTGCAGACCTTTACCCGTCGGGATGGCACCCTGCCCTTCGACAACATCCAGGTGGTCCACGCAGCCGATGGCGGCATCTGGATTGGGGGCCAGGGCAGGGTAAGTTTTTACGACGGCATCGCCTGGGCGGATTACGGCGTGAACGACGGCCTGTTGGACGGCCAGGTGCGGGCCATCGCCGTGGACGCCAGCCAGCGGGTCTGGTTCGGAACCAGCGCCGGGCTGAGTATCCTGACGGGCGAGGCCTTTTTCAACCTTACCCGGGCAGACAACCTGCCCAGCGACCAGATCACGGCCCTGGCCACGGCTGGCCAGGTGGTCTGGATCGGCAGCCAGGGGGGCGGCCTGTATCGCTTCCAGGACAACCAGCTCCAGGTCTTCAACACCGCCAATGTCCAGTTGCCCAGCGACAACATCACAGCCCTGGCGCTCCACCAGGATGGATCCCTGCTCATCGGGACGGATCGGGGGCTGGCCCGCTTCCACGAAGGCCGGTTCAGCCCCATTCCCGATGTGAGCGACACCACGGTGACGGCCCTGGCGTCCACACCCCGGGGCGAAATCTGGGTGGGCACGGCGGACCGAGGCGCCTTCTATTTTGATGGCGCCACCTGGTCTCCCTTCCCCCGGGATGGCCGCCTGCCCGCACCCCAGGTCAGCGCCCTTCTGGTGGACCAGAATGGCGTGGTCTGGATCGGAAGCCGCCGCGGCGGGCTGTTGCGCTACACGCCGTAACCTGATGACCGCACAGAGAGCCAGATAAACGCAGGGCGGAGAATCAACATGCCAGATGCGATTCCCTTAGTCATTCATGCGACCCATGAAGCCGGCGTGAAAGTGGGCGGCATTGGGGCCGTGTTGGACGGCCTCCTGAGCGCGGAGTCCTACGTGGAGCGGGTCCCCCGGACGGTCCTGGTCGGCCCGATGCAGGCCGGCGACCCCGTGTACATGGAGCGGCTCACCGATCCCCGCAACGGCCTGACCATCCGCTACAGCAGCCTGCACGGCATCTTCGACGGCCTTCCCGAAGTCCTGCGGGCGGCCCTCCAGGGGGTGGAGCGCCAGTACCAGGTGGGCGTGCTCTACGGTGTGCGCCGCTTTGGGCCGTACGAGCACGAGGTGATCCTGGTGGATGCGACCGCGCCCAACCGCCACGAGGCGGACCTGTTTCGCTACTACGTCTGGCAGCGGTATGGCATCGACTGCGCCCGCTACAGTTGGAACCCGGAATTCAACCTCTATTTCGACATTGCCCAGCCCCTGTTTGCCGCCATCAAGGCCCTGGGTATGGATGTGGGCCTGGAACCGGACCAGAAGTTCATCATCGCCCACGAGTGGCTGGGCATGCCGGTGGTCTTTGCCGCCCAGTTGAGCGAGCCGGCCCGCTGGCGTACCATTTTCTATGCCCACGAGACGGCCACCGCCCGCCGCCTGATCGAAGAGCACGACGGCCACGACACCCGGTTCTACAACGTGCTGCACAAGGCGGAAGAGTGGAACCTGGACCTGGAGAGCATCTTCGGCAACCAGGACGACCTCTTCAAACACCCCATCCTCAAGGCGGCGGTCCACTGTGACAACATCTTCGCCGTGGGCGACCTGGTGGTCCAGGAATTGCGCTTTCTGGGTGGCCGGTTTCGGCAGGCGAACATCGACCTGGTCTACAACGGCATTCCCGCCCCCCAGACCACCCTGGAGGAGAAGCTGGCGTCCAAGCGGCGCCTGCAGGCCTATTGCGAGGCCCTCCTGGGCTACTCGCCTGACTATGTCTTCACCCACGTGACCCGCATGGTGCTCTCCAAGGCGCTGTGGCGGGACATCCGGGTGATGGAGCACCTGGAAGGGATGCTCCAGGCGGCTGGCAAGCGGGCGGTCCTCTTCGTGTTGAGCACCAGCGTGCCGGCCGGCCGGCGCCCGGAGTGGGTGGAGGCCTGGGAGGCCCAATACGGCTGGCCGGTGGGCCACCGGGCCGACAACGGCGACCTCATCGACCTGGAGGTGCCCTTTTTCTTCGACGGGGTGGAACCCTTCAACCGTCAGGCCCGGCAGAGCCAGATCGTGCTGGTCAACCAGTTCGGCTGGAGCCGTTCCCGCTGTGGCCGTCGCATGCCGGCGGACATGGAGTTCCTGGACATCCGCCAGGGGACCGACCTGGAATTTGGCCAGAGCATCTACGAGCCCTTCGGCATCGCCCAGGTGGAGCCCCTGGGCTACGGCGCGCTCTGCTGTGTCAGCAACGTGTGTGGCTGTGTGGGCTTCGTGGAGCGGGCCGCCGGCGGGCAGGAGGAGATCCCCAACCTGGTGGTGGCGGACTACACCACCCTGCCCCAGGGCTACTGGCTGGGCAGCCCCTATGATGCCCTGGCCATCAACCGGAGCGTGCGGGATTGGATCGAGAGCCACAACAGCCTGGACGCGGCCCGCACCCTGTTCGAGCGGCTGCCCCAGGATTCCCAGCAGATGGCCCATCTGTTGCGCTGTGGCCAGGAGGTGGCCCAGCACATGAGTTGGGATGTGGTGGCCCGGGACTATCTGCTCCCCGGCCTGGAACGGGCCCGGCAACGGAACCTTCAAAACCCAGGATGATGAACTCAGAAGAACTTGCCCGATACCATCGCCAGATCATCTTCCCGCCGGTGGGGGAGGATGGACAACAGCGGCTGAAGGCGGCCACGGCCGTAGTGGTCGGCTGTGGCGCCACCGGCTCCGCCCTCAGCAACCTGCTGGTCCGGGCCGGCGTGGGCCGGGTCCGCATTGTGGACCGGGACTTCATCGAGCTGAACAATCTCCAGCGCCAGATCCTCTTCGACGAGGAGGATATCGCCGCCAACCTGCCCAAGGCCGAAGCGGCCGCCCGCAAGCTGCGCCGGGTCAACCGGGATGTGACCGTGGAAGCGGTGGTGGCGGATGTGAACCCCGGCAACGTGCTGGACCTGCTGGCGGATGCCACCGTGGTGTTGGACGGGACCGACAATTTCAGCACCCGCTTCCTGCTCAACGATGCCTGCCTACACCTGGGCAAGGCCTGGATCTACACCGGCGTGATCGCCTCCTATGGCATGACTGCCACCTTCATTCCCGATGGCGCGGTGGCGACGTTGCCGGGAGATCGCCAGGCCACCGGGTGCCTGCGCTGCCTGCTGGGTACCATGCCGGCCCCGGGTGTGACGCCCACCTGCGACACGGCGGGGGTGATCGGGCCGGCGGTGGCTCTTATCACGGCTGTGGCAGCGGCCGAGGCCATGAAGCTGATCATCGGCCGGGGCAAGCTCAACCCGGGCGTGATCCACATGGACCTCTGGACCCACGAGTACCACAGCTTCGGCGGCGCCATTCGGCGTCCCGACTGTCCGGCCTGTGGCCTGGGCCGCCTGGAGTACCTGGACGCCACCGTCGGCACGGCCAGCGCCACCCTCTGTGGCCGCAACGCGGTGCAGGTTCGGGTGAATGGCAGCGGCCCCCTGGATCTGGCCCGGCTGGAAGCCCAGTTGCGCCCGGTGGCCAGCCGCCTGGCCCGCAACGATTACCTGTTGCGGGCCCAAATCGGCGACTATGAATTCACCGTCTTCCCGGATAACCGGGCCATTATCAAAGGGACGGAGGACGAAGATTTGGCCAAAAGCCTGTATGCCCGCTACATTGGTGGATAGATCAAAGGAGCCAAGCCCATGACGTCCGAGCAGAAGAGCGCCCAGGAGAGGACTTCGCCCCAGTCTACAGTGAACCCGACAGAGATAGAGGCCATCGTCGGTGGCTATCATGGCGCGGCTTTTTCCGTCTTGGGGCCCCACGTGGTCACGGTAGATGGGAAGACCTGTGTGGCCATCCGCGCCTTCCGCCCTCTGGACGTGGCGGTCACCGTCCTGCGTCCGGATCGGGGCGAGCGCCAGGAGATGGTGCGGATCCATCCGGCCGGCTTCTTTGAGGCCATTTTCCCAGAGGAGCAGGCGCCCTTCGTCTATCAACTGCTGCTCCGAGATCCCCAGGGCGGTGAGCACCTCATTGAGGACCCCTATCGCTTCCCGCCCTTTCTAACCGACTTTGACCTGTACCTCCATGGGGAGGGGAATTTCCTGCGCAGCTACGAGAAGCTCGGCGCACAGATGTGCACCCGGGAGGGGGTCCCGGGGGTGAACTTTGCCGTGTGGGCGCCCAATGCCCTGCGGGTGAGCGTCATCGGGCCATTCAACGGCTGGGACGACCGCATGCACCCCATGCGCTGCCACGAGGGGGCCGGCATCTGGGAGATCTTCATCCCTCACCTGCCCGAGGGCATGCACTACAAGTACTCCATCAAGTCTCGTTTCATGGGCTACCAGGTGGACAAATCCGATCCCTACGCTTTCTACGCTGAGGTTCGCCCCAGCACCGACTCCCGGGTTTGGAACATCAACAAATACCAGTGGCATGACGAGGAATGGCTGGCCTCTCGGCCCCAACGGCAGGCCCTGGATCAGCCCCTCAATATCTATGAAGTCCACCTGGGGAGCTGGCGCCGGGTGCCGGAGACCAATGGTTTTCTCAGCTACCGGGATTTGGCCCATCAGCTGGTGGACTATGCCCAAAAAATGGGGTACACCCACATCGAACTTCTGCCCATCACGGAGCACCCTCTGGACGCTTCCTGGGGATACCAGACGACCGGCTATTTTGCCCCCACCAGCCGCTTCGGTACGCCGGACGACTTCATGTACTTCGTGGACTACTGCCACCAGCACCAGATCGGCGTAATCCTGGACTGGGTGCCGGCCCACTTCCCCCGGGACGCCCATGGCCTGGCCTTCTTCGACGGCACCCACCTCTACGAACACGCCGATCCCCGCCAGGGGGAGCAGCGGGATTGGGGCACCAAGGTCTTCAACTTTGGCCGCAACGAAGTGCGCAATTTCCTGTTGAGCAGCGCCCTCTTCTGGCTCAAGAAGTATCACCTGGACGGCCTGCGGGTGGATGCGGTGGCGTCCATGTTGTATCTGGACTACAGCCGCAAGGAGGGCGAATGGATCCCCAACCGCTATGGCGGGCGGGAAAACCTGGAAGCCATCGACTTCCTGCGCCGCTTCAACGAAGTCTCCCACGAGGAGGCGCCGGGGATCCTCACCATTGCCGAGGAGAGCACCGCCTGGCCCATGGTCTCCCGGCCTACCTACATGGGTGGCCTGGGCTTCGACCTCAAGTGGAACATGGGGTGGATGCACGATACCCTTTCCTACTTCCAGAAGGATCCCCTCTACCGGCGATATCACCAGAACGAGATCACCTTCAGCCTGGTCTATGCCTTCCACGAAAATTTCGTCCTTCCCCTGAGCCACGACGAGGTGGTCCATCTGAAGCGCTCCCTGCTGGACAAGATGCCCGGGGATGCCTGGCAGAAGTTCGCCAATCTCCGCTCCCTCTACGCGTACATGACCGCCCATCCCGGCAAGATGTTGCTCTTTATGGGCGGGGAGTTCGGCCAGTGGGCCGAGTGGAGCGAAGCCAAGAGTCTGGACTGGCACCTGCTGGAGCATCCGCCCCATCAGCAGCTCCAGCGTTTTGTGGCCGATCTCAACCACCTCTACCGGGCCGAGCCCGCCCTGCACCAGGTGGATTTCAGTTGGGAGGGCTTCGACTGGATCGATTTCAACGACGCGGAGCACTCCGTTATCAGCTTCGTCCGCCGGGCGCGAGACCCCCAGGACCTGGTGGTGGTCGTGTGCAATTTCACCCCCGTTCCCCGGCACGACTATCGGGTTGGGCTTCCCATGTTGGGCACCTATCGGGAGATCTTGAACAGCGACTGGACCCAGTACGGCGGCAGTGGGGTGGGCAACCCAGAGCCCATCGTGGCCGAGGCTATGCCCTGGCAACGGTGCAACTACTCGGCCCTGCTGAACCTGCCACCGCTGGGTGTGATTTATCTCAAACCATGACCGCACACCAATCATGTCGATCCTGAAGCGCAAGCAGCCCCTCATCCTGGTGGTGGAGGATAACCCAGACGTCAAGCTGGCCATCTGTGACATCCTGGAGGCCTACGGCTACCAGGTTCGTTCTGCCACCAATGGCATCGAAGCCCTGGAGATCCTGCGCCAGATCCGGCCGGATGTCATCCTCTGCGACATCATGATGCCGGGCATGGATGGCTATTCGTTGCTCCAGCATACCCGTTCGGATACGGAGCTGCGCACCCTGCCCTTCATCTTTCTCACAGGGCTGACCTCCACCGTCGACCAGCGCCGGGCCAAGGATATCGGCGTGGAAGACTACCTGACCAAGCCCTTCAACAACAACGACCTGATCCTGGCCATCCGCAACGCGCTGCGCCGCCACCAGATCATGGAAGAAGAGATGCAGCGCCAGATGGATCTGCTGCGCAATCAGATCGTGGGCATCCTGCAGCACGAGTTTCGTACGCCCCTCACCTTTGTCATGGGCTGGGCTGAATATCTGCAGGATACCCTGGCCGAGGAGCCCGAGCTGGATCTGGAAAACGTGCGGACCTCGGCAGCAGCCATCCTGGAAGGCGGCCGTCGCCTGCAGCGACTCATCGAAAGTTTCCTCCTCCTCTCCGACCTGCAGAACCGCCGCCTCCAGCCAGAGGAGGTGGAAGTAGTCAACGCCCTGGATCTCTGGCGAGAAGCCCAGGTCAACCTGCAGGAAAAAATTCAGGAAACGGGCATGGAGGTGCAGATCCTGCCGGAAAACGCCGACGCCCAGGTGAGCGTGGATCCCCACCTGCTGATCAACGCCCTGACCCGCCTGTTGGACAACGCCCTGGCCTACCGTCGGGAGGATTCCCGCCACGTCTGGCTGTCGGTGGTCACCATGCCCCGCTACATCGGCCTGCGCATCCAGGACGAGGGATGGGGGATCCCCGAGGCGCGGATCCCCCACCTCCTCCATCCCTTCAGCCGCAACCAACAGGAGGAGTGGCAGGTCTCTTCCACCGGTGTCGGGTTGAGCCTGGCCCTGGTCCACCACATCGCCCTCTCCCACGGCGGCAGCCTGGAGATCGAGAGCACGGTGGGGGAAGGCAGCACCTTCACCCTGTGGCTGCCGGACGTGATTTCTCCACCCGCTGACGACACCGAGGACACCGACGGCCAGGCATGAAAGACTGGCGATAAAAAACCGGGCGTGAGGAACGGGGGCCCCCTCCCCCTGAAGTGCCCACCCAAGATCCTGGAAACGAGAGAATCCCATGGCATCGAACCACGAATTGTTCATCACCCATGCCATGGTGCCGGCCGAATTCCTGCCGGCTCCTCAGGCATCGTCATTGCCGGGCTTCGGTCCCGGATTCGTGCACATCCGCCAGGGGCAGATCGTCTCTGTGAATGTCCCCGGGGCAGCAGCGCCGCCCCGGGGCGTGCGCCGCCTAAACGCTGAAGGTTGCATCCTCCTCCCCGGCCTGATCGACGTCCACGTCCACGGCGCCATGGGGCACGACACCATGGACGCCACCCCGGAAGCCCTGGCCGCCATGGCCCGCTTTTTCGCTGCCCACGGGGTGACGGCCTTTCTGGCCACCACCATGACCGCTTCGGCCGAGGCCACCCTGGCCGCGGTGCGGGCGGCAGCGGACTACTGCCGGGGTCCCCAGGAACCCGGCGGCGCGCGGCTGTTGGGCGTCCACCTGGAAGGCCCCTTCATCAGCCCGGAGTTTCCCGGTGCCCAGCGGGCCGACCAGATCCGGCCGCCCGACCTGGCAGAGTTCGACGCCCTGTGCCAGGCCGGCCCTGTGCGTATGATCACCCTGGCGCCCGAGCAGCCGGGTGCCAAAGCCCTCATCGCCGCGGCACGTCGCCGGCAGATTGTGGCTGTGGCGGGGCATACCAGCGCTACTTACGAGGAGTGCCTGGCCGGGATCGAGGCCGGCATCACCCAGGCCACCCACACCTACAACGCCATGACCGGCCTGCACCATCGCCGCCCCGGCACCCTGGGTGCGGTTTTGAGCGATGATCGGGTGTACGCCCAGCTCATCGCGGACAATATCCACGTGCACCCGGCGGCCATGAAGATCCTGGCCCGCTGCAAGGGCCCGTCCCGCACGGTCCTCATCACCGACGCCATGCGGGCCGCGGGCCTACCCCCAGGCCAGTATGACCTGGGGGGCCAGATGGTAACCGTGCAGGATAACCAGTGTCGGCTGGCCGACGGCACCCTGGCCGGCAGCGTCCTCACCCTGGAGCGGGGTCTGGCCCACTTCACGGCCGCCAGCGGCCTGGATCTGGCCCAGAGCTGGCCCGCGGCCAGCCGTACGCCGGCCCAGTCCCTGGGGTTGGACCACGAATTGGGGGCCATCGCGGTGGGGTATCGGGCGGATCTGGTCTTGTTGGATGGGGAGCTGAACGTGGTGGCCACCCTGGTGGATGGTCAGGTGGCCTATCTGCAGGATGAGGCGCGCCTGGAGTAGACTCCGTCTTATCTCGACGGATATTCCTTCGCCCGCCTGGATCTGGTGAGCCTGTGTGGTTGGGTACAACGGGGACGTAGCGGGTCTCTGGCCCGCCGTGGGCGGCTCGAACGGCGGGATTTCCGGCCCCGCCGCAGGCGCCGCTCGTAGCGGCGCTTCGTCGCTGCCCTTTCACCCGCCGGGATGTGGCGACAGCGGGCGGCTGGGAGCCGCCGCTACAAGAACCGGCGTCCTTTCGGGGCTGGCGACAGCGTGCGGCCGGAGACCGCACCTACGGCCAGGGTCGCCGCCCGCGTGGTTGGGTATAACGGGGACGTAGGGCGGGTCTCTGGCCCGCCGTGGGCGGCTCGAACGGCGGGATTTCCGGCCCCGTCGTAGGCGCCGCTCGTAGCGGCGCTCCGTCGCCGCCCTTTCACCCGCCTGGCTGTGGCGACAGCGGGCGGCTGGGAGCCGCCGCTACAAGAACCGGCGCCCTTTCGGGGCTGGCGACAGCGTGCGGCCGGAGACCGCACCTACGGCCAGGGTCGCCGCCCGCGCGGTTGGGTACAACGGGGACGTAGGGCGGGTCTCTGGCCCGCCGTGGGCGGCCGGATCTGCGGGGCGCCGGCCTGCTTTCTTCGTCAAGATTCCGCCCCTCCAACCGTCGTGATTACAACCTGAGTGGCGCCGGCGGCCACGAGGGCCTTCTTGACTGCCTTCGCCCGATCTGGATCCACCAGGGCGATAATGTTCCCCCCTCGCCCGCCGCCGCTGAGTTTGGCGCCCAGTGCACCAGCCTCCCGGGCTGCCTGGATCAACCGCTCCAGGGGTGGTGAACTCACCTCCAGGCGAGCCAGCAACGCCTGGTTGTCGTCGAATAGCGACCCCAAAGCTGTCACGTCGCCGGCCTCAATGGCCCGCCGGGCTGCCACCGCCAGCTCACCGATGGCATCGAACCAGCCTTCATAGCGAGCCCGATCCTGCTGCCAGCGGCTGCGAACATGGGCCACCGTCTCCCGGGTGGGGCTGGGAATGCCGCTCATGGCAATGGCCACCGTGAAAGCCCTACCTGGCCGGATGACCTCTGGCGGCTGGCCGCGCACAAACCAGATGGGCTGGCCCCAGGCCACCACCGTATTGTCGATGCCGCTGGGTGTGCCGTGGTACAGCTCCTCGCTGACATAGACCAACCCGCTGACCTCCTCCGGCGTGGGGGCCCGGCCCACATGCTGGAAGATGGCCCGCACCAGGGCGGCGCTGAGGGCAGCGCCGCTTCCCATGCCCCCGGCAATGGGCAACTGGCTGGTCAGCTCGATGCGCCAGTTGGGGTCAGGGGGTAAGGCCAGGGCCTGAAGGGTCCTGCGGACCACACAGGCCAGGGGCTGATCCGGCGGCGCATCCCGCAGGCGCAGGGTTAACCCCACGTCCCGAGCCACGATCACGCAGCCGTGCTCCCCCGCTGTCTCCTCGCCGCGCTCCTGGATATGGGCTGTGGCCACCACCCCCCAGACCGGCGCGGCGATGGCCGGCCGGCCATAGACCACCGCATGTTCGCCCACGAGGATGATCTTGCCAGGCGCTGTTGCTGTCGTCATGATGGCTGTTGGGTTGATGGCGATTGGGCCAGGATGGTCACCAGGCTGTCCACCAGGTAGCGGAGCTCCTCTTCGGTGTTGTAGAAATAGGGGCTGATGCGCAGGGCGCCGGGACGGGCATCCACGATGATGTTGTACTGGCGGGCCAGCGCCTGGACCACGGACGGCGGATCCGCCAGGGGCACCATGACGATGCCCCCATGACGCTCCAGGTCGTCCGGCACCCGGGGCTGGAACCCGGCCGCCCGCAGCTCCCCCACCAGGGTGGCGACCAGTTCCTGGGTCCGGGCACGGACCGAATCCACACCAATTTCCTCGATGATGCCCATGCCGGCGTTGGCCGCGTAGACCGCCGCCATGGCGGGCGTGCCCGTCTCGAAGCGGCGGGCATCCCTCGCGCGGTCAAAGTGGTAAGGGTCGAACTGGAACATGTTTTCGCTGGCGAACCAGCCAGTGGTGGTGGGCTCCAGCCGTTCGATCAGGGATTCCTTCACGTACATGAAGACCACACCCGGGCCGCCCAACAGCCACTTCAGGCCGCCGCTCAGGTAAATGTCCACATCCGCGGCCTTGACATCCACGGGGATCTGGCCGGCCGCCTGATAGCCATCGAAGAGGCTGAGGGCGCCGTGCATGTGGGCCAGCGCGCTGACGGCCGTCATGTCCTGGATCCAGCCGCTGGTGAAGAAGACATGGCTGGTGGCTACCAGGGCCGTCTGGGGACCGATGGCGTCGGCAAAGGCTGTCAGGGGCACGCTGATGCGGTCTGGTGAGGGGAGGAAGCGAACCCGCGCGCCCTCCCGTTCCCGGGCCAGCCACTGGTAGGGCAGGGTGGGGAAGTCCATCTCCGTCAACACCACTTCGGGCCGCTGCCGGTAGTCCAGGCTGCTGGCAATGACGCTCAGGGCCACGCTGATGTTGGGCAGGAGGGCCACTTCGTGGGGCTGGGCATGGATCAGCCGGGCAAAACGGGCCCGGGCCTCGGCCACTTCCCCGGTCCACGTCTCATACCAGGCGCTGGCGCCATAGCGCATCCAGAGCTCCAGGAACTGGTACACCGCGGTCCGGCTGCGCCGGCTCAATTGGCCCAGGGAGCAGGTGTTCAGGTAGGTGGTGTGGCTGAGGCCGGGGAATTCGTCCCGCCAGCGGTCGGTCAAGGCGCGCATGGGTTCCTCCCTTGGGGCCAGCCCTTACGCCGCCGCCCGCAATCCCGCCCGAATCTGATCCGGCACGTCGGTGATGATGCTGTCCACCCCCAGGGCAGCCAGACGGCGGGCCTCCGCCACGTCGTTGACCGTCCAGACGTTGACGGCACAGCCGTGGGCACGGGCATGCTCCATGGTGCCTTCGTTGACCAGGCTGAAGTGGGGATGGAGCGCTTCGGGCCGGATGATAGGGCTGAGCCAGGCCTGCTGCAGGTAGGGGGGCAACTCTCGGCCGTAGAGCAGCCCCAGGCGCACCCGGGCATCGCTCCAGCGCATTTTGATCAGGGAGATGGGGTTGAAGGACGAGACGATCACCTGGTCGTAGAGATTGCGCTGGCGGATCAGGGCGGCCAGCAGATCCACCTCATCGCCGCCCATGGGATCCAGGCTTTTGATCTCCACGTTGATCAGGCAGCGGTCGCCCACCAGATCCAGGACGTCGTCCAGGAGGGGAATGCCGGTGCCGGCAAAGGCGGGGTTGAAGTGGCTGCCCGCGTCCATGCGGGCCAGCTCGGCAGCGGTGAACTCCCGCACCCGTCCATGCGCGCCGGTCGTTTTGTCCACCTCGAAGTCATGGATGACCACCAGCCGCCCGTCCTTGCTGCACTGGACGTCTAGCTCGATGCCGTCGCTGCCCAGCTCCAGGGCCCGGGCAAAGGCCGGCAGGGTGTTTTCGGGTGCCGCCGCGCTGGCACCCCGGTGGGCGAAAATGAGGGGAAGATGGGCCATTGGTTCACCTCTCAAGGCTTGCTGGAGAAGCAGGGATGGAAACCGGTTCGGCCTGGGCCAGCCGAACCAACAGGGGGCCATCGATGAGGCCGATGGGCTTGCCCGCGGCCCACCGGCGGGCCGCTTCGCTGACCTGACCGGTCGTGACCAGGTAGGCCTGGGCGGCGCCGGCGTGGATCATGGTGCCGTACAGATCCCGCACCACCGCCTCGCCCACGGTACCCCGATAGCGCTTACACTGGACAACGGCCTGACGGCCTCGTTCGTCGAAGACCAGGATATCGATCCCACCATCGCGCACATCCGGCGTGTTGTGGACCCGGTAACCCTGGCGGGCAAAGATACGCTGGGCCACGTACTCTTCGAATTCCGAGGGCGAGAGGCGCTGGAGCTGTTCCAGATTGAGGGCCGGCCAGGCCGTGGAACGCCAGCGCGCCCGCCACCGTTGCAACGTCGTCCGCCAGCCCAGGGCGATGGCCACCCCCAGGCCGATGCAGCCCAGCATCAGCGCCAGGTTGAGCCGGTTCGCCAGGGGAAAGCGGTCGTGCCAAAGGTGCCAGCCGATCCAGCCGTAGAGCCCACACCAGAGTAGGGTTCCGGCCACCAGGGCGGCAGTCTGACTGTACAGTTGATCCGGGGGACGCCATTGGGGAGGCCGGAAGTCATAGCTCACGGATGCCATGAAGCATTCGACGTTGACAGGATGGGGTGCGTCCCCCGCGGGACTCAGGGGAGATTTCCTGCTGCCGCCGCTTTTTTTAGAGGAGACGCACCAAACCGGATGATTGGGACAATGGAGCTTCAGAGGCCCAAGAGGCGGCGAATCAGGCCTTTTTTCTTGGGCGGCGGGGGAGGAGGCAGCTCAATGGCCAGCTCCGGCTCCGGTTCTGGCTCCTCCAGCAGGCCCAATTCCCGCTGGAGTTCTTCGGTCATGGCCGCGGGCGTCCACATGGGTTCCCAGACGATGTTGACCTGGACCGCGCTGGCTCCTTTGCTCCGCAGGGTCTGTTCCACGTTTTCGATGATCTGGGGGCCCATGGGGCAATGGGGCGTGGTCAGGGTCATGGTCACCACCACCCCGTTGCCCTCATCCACCTGAATGTCGTAGACCAATCCCAGGTCGACGATGTTCTGGTAGATCTCGGGATCGATGACCGCCTTCAAGTACTCGCGGCACAGCTCTGGGGTTAGTTGGTTCTCCATGTCAGCTCCTTATGGCTCAACCCCTGTGGGGTTCAGACAGCCATGCCCCTGCTAATGGGCGTGGCTGTCTTTCTGCAACAATTCGATCATCACGCCGTGGGCGGCCTTGGGGTGGACGAAGGCCACCAGCCCGTGGACGCCACGGCGGGGCGTTTCGTCGATCAGGCGCAGGCCCCGTTCCTGCAGGGTCTTCAGGGCCGCCTCAATGTCATCCACCTCATAGCAGACGTGATGGGTGCCCTCCCCCCGATTGGCCAGAAAGCGGGCGGTGCCGCTGGTCGTATCCGTCGGGGCGATCAGTTCGATGGTACTGTTGCCACCATCCAGAAAGGCTGCCTCCACCAGCTGTTCGGGGATGGAGACCCGGCTGAGGAGGGTGAAACCCAACTGCTGGCAGTAGGTCTGGATGCTGGCCTCCAGGTCGTGGACCACGATGCCCACATGGTCGAGTCTGCGAAACATGGTCAGATCCAGCTTTCCGGGGTGTATTCGCCGAAGACCCGGCGCAGGGCGTCACAAATTTCGCCCAGGGTGGCGTAGCATTCCACCGCCTCGATCAGGAGAGGCATCAGGAGGGCTTCCGGCTGCCGGGCCGCGGCCTCGATCCGCTGCAGGATGGCCTGGACGCGGCCATTGTCCCGGCGCTGCCGAAGGTCGGCCAGGGCCTGGATCTGGGCTTCCCGGACGCTTTCATCCACCCGCAGCAGTTCATCCAACGGGGGCTCGTCCGTCTGGAATCGGTTGACGCCCACCACCACCTGGTCGCCTGCCTCGATGGCCCGCTGGGTTCGATAGGCGGCCTCCTGGATCTCTCGCTGAATGAAACCTTCCTCCACGGCCTGCAGGGCGCCGCCCAGTTCGTCGATGCGCTGGATGTAGGCAGTGGCCTGGCGTTCAATCTCGTCGGTGAGCCACTCGATGTAGTAGGCCCCGCCCAGGGGATCCACCGTGTCGGCTACGCCGCTTTCGTAGGCGATGATCTGTTGGGTGCGGAGCGCGATCTCCACGGCCTTTTCGGTGGGCAGAGCCAGGGCCTCGTCCTTGCTGTTGGTATGCAGGCTCTGGGTGCCGCCCAGGACCGCGGCCAGGGCCTGGATGGTGACCCGGACGATGTTGTTGTCCGGCTGCTGGGCCGTCAGGGTGCTGCCGCCGGTCTGGGTGTGGAAGCGCAGTCGCCAGCTGTCCGGGTTTTGGGCGCCGAAGCGCTCCCGCATGATGCGGGCCCACAGCCGCCGGGCCGCCCGGAACTTGGCGATCTCCTCCAGGAAGTTGTTGTGGGCGTTGAAGAAGAAGCTGAGCTGCCGGGCAAAGCTGTCCACGTTGAGGCCGGCCCGGATGGCCTGCTTCACGTACTCGATGCCGTTGGCCAGGGTGAAGGCCACCTCCTGGACGGCGGTGCTGCCCGCCTCTCGAATGTGATAGCCGCTGATGGAAATGGTGTTCCACTTGGGCACGTGGGCGGCGCAGAAACGGAAGATGTCCGTGATCAGGCGCATGGACGGGGCAGGGGGGAAGATGTAGGTGCCCCGGGCGATGTACTCCTTGAGGATATCGTTCTGGACGGTGCCCCGCAGTTGATTCAGGGAGACGCCCTGCTTTTTGGCCACGGCGATGACCATGGCCAGCAGGATGGCGGCCGGTGCGTTGATGGTCATGCTGATGCTGACCCGGTCCAGGGGGATGCCATCCAGCAGGGTTTCCATGTCCTGCAGGCTGCTGATGGAGACGCCCACCTTGCCCACTTCCCCCTCGGCGAAGTCGTGGTCCGCGTCGTAGCCGATCTGGGTGGGCAGGTCAAAGGCCACCGAAAGACCGGTCTGCCCCTGCTCGATCAGGTATTTGTAGCGCCGGTTGCTTTCCTGGGCCGTGCCGAAGCCCGCGTACTGGCGCATGGTCCAAAGACGCCCCCGATACATGTTGGGCTGCACGCCCCGGGTGTAGGGGTATTCGCCGGGGAAGCCAAGCCGTTCCAGGTAGTATGCCGCGGTGGCTTCGTCGTGCAGCCCCAGGTCGTCCGGCGTGTAGAGGGGCTGGACCTCGATATCGTCGCTGCTGGTGGTGAAACGGGCCCGCCGTTCCGGGTAGCGCTGAAGTTGCGGGGCGAGGACCGTCTCCTGCCATGCTTTTTTCAGGGTCTGGAGTTTGGCCGGTTTTGTGTCAATCATAGCCCCCCCTAAATTTCGCTGCGGCCGGCCAGGGCACGTCCCAGGGTCACTTCGTCTGCGTACTCCAGGTCGCCGCCCATGGGCAGGCCCCGGGCCAGCCGGGTGACCCGGATGCCCAGGGGCTTGATCAGGCGAGCGATGTACATGGCCGTGGCCTCCCCTTCCAGGTTGGGGTTGGTGGCCAGAAGAACTTCCCGGATGGGCACCCTTCCTTCTCCTTCGGCGCCCGTGGAGCTCGCCTGGATGCGGGCCAGCAGCTCCGCGATCTTGAGATCGTCCGGGCCGACCCCTTCCACCGGGGAGATGGCGCCGTGAAGGACGTGGTAGACGCCGTGGTATTCCCGAGTGCGCTCAATGGCCTGCACGTCCAGGGGCTCTTCCACAATGCAGATCAGGGCATGATCCCGCTGGGGATCGGCGCAGATGGCGCAGGGATCCCGGTCTGCGATGTTGAAGCAGACGCTGCAGAAGAGGGTGTTGGCCTTCAGCTCCTGCAAGGCCTGGGCCAGGTTGAGCGCAATGGATTCATCGCTGCGCAGCAGGAAATAGGTCAGGCGGCTGGCCGTCTTGGGACCGATCCCCGGCAGCTGGCTGAAGGCGTCGATCAACTTGGTGATGGGCTCGGCTAGTGGCTGCATATGTGTGGCGCGCCCAAAGGGCTCTCCGTTGATCTCAAAGACCCAACCCCGGCGGCAAACCCAGCCCGCCGGTCAGTCCCCCCATGCGTTCTTCCTGGAGATCCTGGGCCTTCTGGAGGACATCGTTGACGGCGGTCAGGATCAGGTCCTGCAACATCTCCACATCGTCGGCGTTCACTACCTCCGGATTGATGGTCACGGACCGCAGCCGGGGCTCGCCGGTGGCTACGATGGTAACCGCGCCGCCGCCCACGCTCACGGTGAATTCTTCCTCCTGGAGGGCGGCCTGGGTCTTTTCCATCTCCTCCTGCAGCTTCTGCATCTGGGCCATCAGGTTGCCGAGACCACCACCGCCCATCCCTGGGATGCCGCCGCGGGAGGGACGGGGCCCGCTATGTTTGCGCTTTTTGGCCATGCTTTGCTCCTTTGGATCGAATTGACGAGTCTGTCCCTATTCTACCACTTCTGCGCCCAGATCGTTGATGGCGTACTCCACCAGTGGATCCAGGGTGTCGCCGGCGTCTGCTGCGTCTCCGCTTTGGCCAGCGGACAGGCTCAGGGACAGGCGTGCCTGTTCTCCCATCTGACACTCCACCTGGACGGGGCGCCCCAGGTATTCTGAGAAAATGCGGCTGACCTTCTGCAGGGTATCCGGCCGGGCCACCATGTCCCGGGCAAACTGGTTGTTGCCGAAGGCCAGGGCCACCCCCTGTTCCGCGATGGCGATGTCCCGCACCGAGTTGAGCGCGGCCTGGATTTGAAAGCCACACTGCTCGCGGATCACCGACAGGAATTCTCGCCAGCGTGCCCGCAGCCGCTTGACCGCGTCCGGATCGGCCACCGGGGCCTGGGGCGCCGCTTCGGCAGCCGACTCGGTGGCCGGCGCGGGTTTCGCGCTTTCCGGCGCGGCTTCTGTAGGGCTGGCCGCGGCGCGGGCCGGCGTCTCGGCTGGCCGTTGGGGGGGCACGTCCGCCGGGGCGGCTGCCACAGGCGGCCCCTCCACCATTTCAATGAAGGCCAGCTCCAGGGGAAGCTGGGGTTGGAAACTTCCTTTTAGCTCGGGCAGGGCCTGGCTGAGCCGCTTCACCGCGAAGAGGGTCAGGGGGCGGGAAAGTTGCCGGGCCTGCTGCTGCATGCGCCGGATCATCTCCTGGGGAAGGTCGCTCAGCAGTGCCGGCTCGTCTGCCATCTGCAGGAGCATCACCCCCCGCAGGTGCTCGATGACCTGCTGGGTGAACTCGGTCAGGCTGGCGCCTTCAGTCACCAGCTGCTGGATCAACTTCAGGCCGGCGCGCACGTCCTTCGCCGCCAGCGCGTCCACCAGTTGGGCCACGGCTTCGGTGTTCACGGCCCCCAGGGCCTGTTGAACCTGGGCCAGGGTGACGGTGTGGACGCCCGTGCTGAGCATCTGGTCCAGCAGGCTCACCGCGTCCCGCATACAGCCCTGCGCGCTGCGGGCAATGGCCAGCAGCGCCTCGTCCTCGGCCTCAAAGCCTTCGGCCTCCACGATGTGCCGCAGGTGGCCGGCAATCTCCGGCGCGGGGATGCGGCGGAAGTCGAACCGCTGGCAGCGGCTCAGGACCGTGGCCGGGATCTTGTGGGGCTCGGTGGTGGCCAGGACAAAGCGGACGTGGGGGGGCGGCTCCTCCAGCGTCTTGAGCAGGGCGTTGAAGGCGCTGACGCTGAGCATGTGGACTTCGTCGATGATGTAGATTTTGTAGCGGCCTTCGCTGGGACGAAAGCCCACTTTGTCCCGCAGTTCCCGGATGTCGTCCACGCTGTTGTTGCTGGCGGCGTCGATCTCGATGAGATCGATCATCCGGCCCTCGTTGATGGCGACGCAGGTGGGACAGCGGTTGCAGGGGCGTTCGCTTTCTGCCGGCGCCGTGCAGTTGAGGGCCTTGGCCAGGATGCGCGCGGTGGAGGTTTTGCCCGTGCCCCGGGGACCGGAGAACAGGTAGGCATGAGCCACCCGCCCATCCCGCAGCGCGTTGCGCAGGGTTTGGGTGACGTGTTCCTGCCCGACCACTTCTTCGAATGTCTGGCTACGCCACTTGCGGTAAAGTGCCTGTGACATGTTGTCTAGTGTAACACTGGCGACAGGCCGTCGGCAAGTGATGGGGTGGACAGGGCCAGGTGGATCTCTTCCTGAACCCAGGGATCGGCCTCGGTCTCCAGCGCGGCTGCCAGGAGGGAGCGGGCCTGGCTGTGGGGGTGCCGGGCGGCGATGCGGCCCAGGGCCCAGGCCGCGTGCCCCCGGGGGAGGGGCTCTGGATCCTGTAGGGCCTGGCCCAGCGCGGGGATGGCTTCGACCGCGCCCCAGTTGCCCAGCGCTACGCAGACGTTGCGCAACATGCCGGCCCGCCCCGCCCGCAGGATCGGCGAGTGGCGGAAGTGTTCGGCAAAGGCCGCTGGCTGTAGCCAGTAGGGGGTCTCCGCCGCGAAGCCTTCCAGCAGGGGCGGCGCGATGCGATCGGCGTGGGCCTCCAGCCCCTTCAGCAACGGCGTCTGTCGGGAGAGGCGGCGGTTCCAGGGGCACACTTCCTGGCAGATGTCGCAGCCGAAGATGCGATTGCCGAATCGGGCGCGCAGGGCCCGCGGGATCGGCCCCCGGGCTTCAATGGTCCAGTAGGAGATGCAGCGTTGGGGATCCAGGTGATAGGGCCCCACGAAGGCTGCCGTCGGGCAGGCATCCAGACAGCGGGTGCAACGTCCGCAGGTAGCCACGACGGAGCGCTCCGGGGTCTCTGGTGGGGATAGGTACCAGCGGCCGTAGACCTGGTCCGGGGGCAGGCCGGCCATCACCGCCTGGGCAGTGGGCTCGTGGGGAGGCAGGGCCTGCGGTGGCGGGTCGTAGGTCAGGCGTTCAGGAATCAGCAGGGTGGCCAGAAAGAGCCAGCTGCCATCGCGGGGGTGGATCAGGCAGCAGTTTTTGCCCATGAAGCCCACCCCGGCCTGTTGGGCCCAATCCCGTTCCAGGACCGGCCCGGTGTCCACCAGGGCTTTGCCCAGGCTGGCGCGGCCTGTTTGGGTTCGGATGAAGGCATCCAGTTCGTATAGCAGTGGGCGCATGATCTCGTGGTAGTCATCGCCCCAGGCGTAGGAGGCGATGATGCCCCGGCTGGGATCGTCCCGCAGGGAGGGTGGCAAGTCGAACTGGTAGTAGTTGACCGTCAGGACCAGCATGGTCTGGAAGGGGGGCGTTTTGGGGGAGGCCAGCAGGGCAGGTTGGCGCCGCTTCTCCTGGTGGCGCTCCAGATAGGTCATCTCGCCGGCCCGACCTGCTGCCAGCCAGGCCTCGAAGAAATCCGCATGGGGGGCAGTTTGGACGGGCAGCGCCCGGCAGTCGTCGAAGCCCAAGCGGCGGGCTTCCCGTTTGATGGCCTGGGTCAGAGAGTCAGTGGGCATGGTTCACAGGAGGCAGAGGGGAGACCAAAAATTCGATTGTACGCCCCATCCTTTTATGATAGAATAGCCACGTACAGCTGGTTTTGCTGCCTTGTACACCCCTTTCTTACCCACACCTTGTTCGTTCTTTCTTTCACGCGCAGTGGAGGACCAATCCAAACGGAGGAAAAACCACAAATGCAAAAAGGAGATCATCTCATGCGAAGCGGGCGATTGAGTCTTTTGGCGTTGCTTGCGGTGGCTCTGCTGGTGTTGGCCGGCTGTGGTCCCCGGGCCACCGGGGGGCGTCTGGCAGCGGCAGCCAGCCCGGATCAGGTGGTCATCGATCTGCCGGCCCTGGTGATCGACATTGACAGCAGTGGTCAGCCCAGCGTGGGGGGGACTCCCCTGGCCCAGTTGGGTAGCCTGGTCAACCAGGACCTGGCCGCATTCACGGTCCCGGCCGAATGGGTCGATTACCTGGTGGCCAGCAATATTCAACATATCCAGATCGATAATACGGCCGATGGCCTGCTGATCCTGGTCAATGGTGAGCCCATCCCCTCCATTGCGTGGGATGGGGAAAAGCTGGTGGCCACGGCGGAAGCCCTGGAAACCTTTGGCGCTGGCGTTGCCCTGCTGGACAAGCTGCTCCCCATGATTCGCAACCTGGGCATCGGCGTGATTGTGCGCTTCCCCGTGCCCCAGGGTGAAGAGATCATTCCCCTGGTTGTGGAAGACAGCGAAGCCGCAGCCGCAGCCCGAGCTGCCCAGGAGGAGTTCCTGTCGGCTGTGGGATCTCCGCCCACCTTCCAGCTGGTGGTCAACTATGCCGCCGACGGCACCTGGAACCTGGGGGATCTCAGCGAGGCGGATCTGCGGCAGTTGGCGCCCATGCCCTGGGAGATGTTGAACCTGCCCCCCGCCCTGATCCAGGCGGCCAGTGGGGCCGGCATCCAGGAAATCGGGCTGGCCACCAACAGCGACGGCATCTTCATCTCCCTCAACGGCAAGACGTTGCCCTACATCACCTGGGCTGATGGCCGGGTGAACCACATGCTGGAGCTGGCCGGCCAGTTGGGGCTCCTGGAGGGGATTTTGGGCCCGGATCCCAGCAACATGGAAGTGATGATGGATACCGTCCAAAGCCTGTTGCCGGCGGTGCAGGCCTCCAACGTCAGCATCAAGGTGGTCTTCCCGTAAAGTGAATCTGCACTTATCCAGGTGTGTCCCCCTGGGGGGATGGCCCCCCGTACCCGCCAGGGGACGCACCTGGCTCCAGGGAAACGTCTGGTCACCCTCAACCGGCCAGGAGCGCCCAGAGCCGGGGGCCGAACAGAAAACCGGCAACGCCCAGGCTGGCCATCACCGCAATCAACAGGGCGCCGGCAGCAGCGTCCTTGGCAATCCGGGCCAGGGGATGGTATTGGGGCGACACCAGGTCCACCACCGTTTCCACTGCCGTGTTCATGGCCTCCAGGGCCAGGATCAGCCCGAAGGTCAACGTCAGCAGGGCCCACTCCACCAGGCGGATGCGGAACCATACGCCGGCGATGACCACGACCACCACAGCCGCCACCTCGATCCACGCATTGGGCTGGGTACGCAGGGTGTAGCGGACGCCAGCCACTGCCGCCTGTAGACTCTGCCAGCGCCCCTGCAGGAAGCTCCCCACAGCTGGATCTACCCTGACAGCCGCCAGGGTTCCCTCCTGTTGGCGGCGATTTTGGGATGTCCTCAAGGCCTCAGCCTCCACTTTCCATCTCGTCATAGCGTGCCCCCAGATCCTTCTCTCCCAGCAGGGCCAACACTGCCCGCTGGGCTGCCCACATGGCCGCCTTTTCCTCGGGCGTGCCGTGGTCGTAGCCCAACAGGTGCAGTGTACCGTGGACCGTCAGCAGGCGCAATTCAGAGCCCAGGGGTGTCTGATAGTGGGCGGCCTGCCGGGCCGCGTAGGGGAGGGCGATGACAATATCGCCCAAATAGTGGGCCAGCTCTGAAGCCAGCTCTGGGGGGAGCGCCAGCCCATCTTCCTCTCCCTGGCTGGGAAAGCTCAGCACATCGGTCGGCGCGTCCACGCCCCGGAAGGTCCGGTTTAGTTCCTGGATCACCTCGTCCCCGGTGATGACCAGGGTCAGGCTGGCCGTGGCCACCCCCTCATGCTGCAGGGTGGCCTGGACGGCTGCCGTCAGGTCTTCCGGATCTACCTGCCCGGCATAGGGCTCGTCGACCTGGACCTCAATCTGATAAGCTGGATCGGCGGGGTGGTTCATGGGCAGATGGTCAGATGCTGGCGGGCTCTTCCACGCCGCCGGTGCGGGACAGGCGTGTGCCTGATGGGGTGGGCGACCCGCTGCGGGGTTCTTCTTCCCGGTGGCCATTTCCCCCGGCAGGGGCAGTTTCGGGCGTTGGCGCAGCGGCTTTCTGCACGTTTTCCGGATACTTGATCCGCGGGTGGTGGACCCCCTGGAGCACGTGGAGGAAGACTTCTTTGATGGTGTTCAATTCCTTGAAGGTGAGGTTGCAGTGATCCAGTTCCCCATCGGCCACCCGCTCGTCGATGAGGCGGTTGACCAGTTGGGCCAACTCCTCCCGGTTGGCCGGGCGCATGGCCCGCACCGCCGCCTCGCACGTGTCGGCCAGCAGCAGGATGGCCGTCTCCTTGCTGCGGGGGCTGGGGCCAGGGTAGCGGAAATCTTCCTCCCGGACCGGCTCGCCTTCGGCCTGTTTCTGGGCCTGGATGTAAAAATACTGAACCAGGGAGCGGCCGTGATGTTCCCGGATGAAGTCCTGGATCCGTTCCGGCAGATGATATTTACGGGCCAGATCCAGGCCATCCGCCACGTGGCTGATGATGATCTGCGCGCTGGTCAGCGGATCCAGCTTGTCGTGGGGGGAGCTGCCGTCCATGATGTTTTCGGCGAAGAAGTAGGGGCGCACCGTTTTGCCGATGTCATGGTAATAGGCGCCGACCCGGGCCAGGAAGGCATCCGCGCCGATGGCCGCTGCCGCTCGTTCCGCCAGGTTGCTGACGATGATGGTGTGGTGATAGGTGCCCGACGCTTTCAGGAGCAACTGGCGTAGGAGCGGATGGGTGGGGCGGCTCAGCTCCGTCAGCTGGAGGCTGGTGGCAATGCCGAACAAGTTGCCCAACACAAAGTAGCCGATCAGGGCCACGCTGGCGGAAAGCCCCCCATTGAGCAGGACGATGAGATGCAGCTGGAGCAACTTGGGGACAGTGAAATCGGTGAACGGCGCCCGGTAGGAGGCCAGCGCCAGCAAATTGCAGCCCACCACAGCCATGCCAGCCCACAGGAAGGCGGACAGCCGCTCCGCCCGGCCCAAAATGACAGCGCCCAACAGGGACCCGGTACACAGGTAGGTGATCAGGGGGACGTTGTTGGGGCTCAGGTAGTGGACCACCAGGGCCATGGCCATGGTGACGACGACGGCCACCTGAACGTCGAGGAGCACGGCCAGCAGCATGCTCAGCGCCGCCAGGGGATAGAGGTAGGGCAGCCAGTCGTGGGGAACGATCATGAATTTGGCGGCGAGTAGCCCCACGGTCACCACCACCACCACAATGGCCAGTTCTTGCTGATGGCGCAGGGTCCGGGGGCGTAGTCGGTAGAGGGTGGCGCCGGTCACCGTCATCAGCGCCACGGTGAAGAAGATAGCTCGGGCGGTGACCCACCAGTTCCACTCGCTCTGAATCAGGCCGATCTGGGTCAGGGCTTCCACCTGCTCCGGCGTGGCGATGTCGCCGGCCCGCACGATGATCTCGTTGCGCTCCAGGGTCACCTGCTGGACGGGCACCTCGCTGCGGGCTTTGGCCCGCAATTCCTCTGTGCGAGCCTGGTTGAAGAGGCTGTTGGGGCGGATCAGCGCCTTGACCAGCTCGGCCACAATTGTGCTGGCCTCTTCACTCAGTTCGGCGCTCACCAGGGCCGGTACGCGCCGCCGGGCAATGGTCACCGTGTTTTCCCGGATCTCCTCCCGCATGATCCGGTCCAGGGTGCGGGGGACATCCGCCACAATGGCCTGCCACTCCTCCGGCGAAGCTTCCAGGATCGCCAGGGCCAGCTCGGGCGTCAGATCCAGGTCGGCAATGGCCAGCAGGTAGTCGATCTGGAGCTCTGGCGAGGCGTAGGGATCGCTGCGGACGATGGTGATGAAGTCCAGGATCTCCCGGCTGCGTTCCACCTGCTGGCGTCGGACCCGGCCGTCGGGCGTGTCGTATTGGTCGGGGACACTCTGGGCGGCCCGTTCTCGTGCCCGTTCGGTCAACACCTGGCTTTCATAGGTGATCTGGCGGGGCGCGACCACATCGTGGGGCGCCACTTCGCCCACCTGCAGCTGTAGCTGGACGCCGAAGGGGATCTGCCAGGAAAGCAGGCCCACCAGCAAAATGGCCACAGAGCTGATCAGCAGGGCCGTGATGAAAATATCAAGCCATTGACCTGAACGTGCCTTGAGGCTCGCAAGCATTGTGGGTTCCTTATGGGCAAAGGGGCTCAGGCGATCTGCTCGTCGCCGGTTGGCCCCTTTGCCGCTCCACAGGGCATTTCGGGCCGGCGTCAAAGCAGGCGGCGGACCACCTGGCTCACCCGCTTGCCATCTGCCTGGCCCCGCACCCGTTCCATCAGCGTCGACATGACGCGCCCCATATCCCGGGCGGAGGTAGCGCCCACCTCCTGGATCACCTGGCGGGCCAGGGCTTCGATCTCTTCGTCGGAGAGTTGCCTGGGCAGATATTTCTCCAGCACAGCCAGTTCCGCCCGCTCTTTGGCGGCCAGCTCCTGGGCGCCCAGTCGTTCATATTCGGCTGCGGCCTCCCGGCGTCGTTTGGCCTCTCGCTGTAAAATGGCCAGGATTTGCCCTTCATCCACGGTGTGGGCGTCGCCGCTTTTGCTCTCTTCGGTGATGGCGGTCTTAACCGCCCGCAGCGCCAGCTTGGCCACTTCGTCCTTCTCGCGCATGGCCTGCCGCAGGTCGGTGTCAATGCGTTCCATCAAACTCTGTTCACTCATATCCTCGATCCCTGGTAAATCCGGCAGAAATTCGCCGATAGTTTCCACTAGAGGTGGTGCGCTCAGAGGGCACCCGGAATTTCTGCCGTGGTATTGACGCCAGACTGTCCTAGTCCGGCGGTGACAGTATGTTCCCATCCTGGCCCGCCAGGTGGTCGCGATGAAAGCGGGGGCTCTCCTGCAAACGCCTGTGTAGCCGGCGGTCGAACCAGCTCACCAGCCTGTCCTGGTAGCGGAAGAACAGCACCACCAGCCCCGCCAAAACGCCGATCACGAGGCCGATCTGCCATCCCTCCAGCAGCATGATGCCAGCGCCTGCTGCTGCCGCCACAAAAACGCTGGGCATGCGCACCACCACCGTGATGGCCAGCAGTTTTGGAATGGATACCTTGGAAAGGCCAGCAAGGAAGTAGGGCAGATCGCCGGTGGGGCCCAGCAACAGGACGCACCAGAGCAGGGTGTCGGTGCTGTGGGTCACCCGCTCCCATCGTTCCAGCCGGTCCGCCCCCACCATGCGCACAGCCAGGGGACGGCCAAAGTGCCGGGACAGCCACATGGCCAGGGTCGAACCGGCCACCAGGCCCAGTCCCCCCCAGATGCCGCCCCACAGGGGGCCATAGAGATAGCCGGCTGCAATCTGAACCACATAGCCGGGAATGGGAGCCACCAGAATCTGCAGGGCGTTGAGGGCGACCAGGGCCAGAGGACCGAACCAGCCCAGGCGCAATATGGCTGCCTTGAGCTGATCCACATCTTCCAGGAGTTGTAAGAGCGCCGGTCCCCACCGCCAGAGCAGAGCCAGCAAGACCAACAGGGCCACGCCCATCCACCCATAGCGGCGCCAGCAGGCTGGCAAACGTAGCCCATTCATCCGTCTTGCCGTGGCCTCTGCTGCCTGTCCATGTTGCCTCCGTTGAGACTCGGGCGCCGTTCCATTGCCACGCCGGCAGTGGCCGTGGCCACCGACGCCCGAGTCTATCAAGACCAAAACCGTGCGATAATTATACCGTCCCCTGACGCCGTGTCAACAGCCTGGCCGGCCCAAGCTGCCAAAGCTGGCTGACCATGCTAGCCGGGGGCGTTCCATTTTACCTGGACATAGAGCGCGGGGATGAAGCGTTTGTAGAGGGCCGTCGGACAGGGCTCGTCCGTCTGGCGCCAGGCTTCCAGCCGTACCCGTCCGCTGGGGAAGTGCAGGTCCGGGAATGTGCAGACATTTTCCCCGGTTTCCGCCCGGGTCGCCCATTCCCGGTCATCTACCCGCAGGTGGACGACGCCCGGCGGCACATCGCGCCGAAAGCGGACCGTGACTTCATAGGGGCCATCCTGCCTGGCTGTCAGCTCCCAGTATCCCCGCAGGTTGTCCTGGTTCCATCCCTCCTCGCCGATGATGCGCCAGTCGTTCTGGGTGAGCAGCACCGGGTTTTCGTGGCGCGTGCCGATGGGGATGGGAGGCGGGTCGAAGGTGCCCAGGCCTCGGGTGGCCGCCATCTCATCCAGCCAGTTATCATACTGGGCCCGTAGCTCTGCAACCAGCTCGGGATGATCGGCGGCGATATTCGTCTTCTCATACGGATCCGCCACCAGGTCGTAGAGCTCATCGGGTTGGCTTTCGTGGGGGCGGTGGAGCTTGTGGCGTTGGGTGATCACCGCGTAGTTGCGGTAGCGAACCGGTACGTCGCCCCTGTGCCACTGCATGAAGATGGTACGTTCGGGCCATCTCTCTGGCTCCTGTTCCCCACGGAGCAGCGGCAGCAGGTTGACTCCGTCGATAGCCCGATCGGTCGGCAGAGGGATGCCGCAGGCCGCCAGCAGTGTTGGGAAGACGTCGATGGGGTGGGAAATCCGATCCACATCCCGGGCTGCCGCGAAGTGGCCGGGCCAACGCCAGAAGCAGGGAACCCGGATGCCCCCTTCGTACATGGTACCCTTGATCCCGCGCAGCCCGGCGTTGAAGCGATCTTGCTTCCCTGGCGGTGCCGTCCGATCCCGGGCTGAGCCGCATGGACCGTGGTCGCTGGTGTAGATCACCAGGGTATCCTCGGCGAGGCCAAGCTCGTCCAGCCGGTTCAACAGCCGTCCCACGTTCCAGTCGATATTTTCGACCATGCCATAGAGGCGGGCATGGGTTTCGTTGATCCCCATTTGGCGATAGCGATCGGCCCATTCATCGCCGATGATGAGAGGCGAGTGGGGCGCATTGGTGGCCAGGTAGGCAAAGAAAGGTTCGTCCCGATGTTCCTCGATGAAGGCAATGGCGGCATCGGTGAAAATGTCGGTGCAGTAGCCCTGATATCGTTCGGGTTCCCCGTTGTGATAGAGGACGGGGTCAAAATAGCTGTCCGTCTGCCAGCGGGGATAGTTGTCTGGGTGGTCACCTGGCTGTCCGATGCCGCCGGCCCGATGCGTCAGGGTCTCTTCGAAACCCAGGTCGATGGCCCGCATGGGGTAGCAATCTCCCAGGTGCCACTTGCCGAACGCACCGGTGCGGTACCCGTGGTCGTGCAGGGCCTGGGCCAGCGTCCGCTCTTCCGGATCCAGCATGGAGCGGCCGCAGTAGGTGTCGATCACCCGGGTGCGCAGATGGTAGCGGCCGGTCATGAGGCTGGCCCGGGCCGGTGAACAGAGGGGACCGCTACAGTAGCGGGTGAGGTGGGTGCTCTCCTGGTAGAGGCGATCCAGGTTGGGGGTGTAGGTGTAAGGGTTGCCATGGCAGGCCAGATCCCCCCATGCCAGGTCATCCATGATAATGATGAGGATGTTTGGACGTTGCTGTGTCAGGGTTTCGTGGGGCATGATCGCTCCTCTGGAAACATGGATGGTTTGTTTCTCGTCTTCAAATCAGGCTTTCAAATTAGACCTTCAAATCAGGCAAATCAGGTTGCTATCTCTGCAGATTGGAAAATTCATGCTTTCTTGGCTACAATGGGCAACATGTTCTTCGATCGCGCACGGATCTATGTGAAAGGTGGCGATGGCGGCAACGGTGTAGTCGCCTTCCGCCGGGAAAAGTTTGTGCCCCGAGGCGGGCCCGCGGGGGGCAGTGGCGGCCGGGGCGGCCACGTCTATCTGGTGGTCGACCCTGAGTTGAACACTCTGTACCCCTTCCAGAACCAGGTGCACTTCCGGGCAGAACGGGGAGGGCATGGCAGCGGCGCCAACAAGACCGGCGCCACAGGAGCCGACCTGCGCATCCCAGTGCCGCCGGGGACCCTGGTCCGGGATGCCGAAACCGGTGAAGTGTTGGCCGACCTGACCCGGCCGGGCCAGGAAGTGCTGGTCGCCCGGGGTGGCCGGGGTGGCCGGGGCAACGTGGCCTTCAAATCCTCCCGGAACCAGACCCCCAGGCTGGCTGAAAAAGGGGAGGCCGGTCAGGAGCGATGGCTGGAGCTGGAGCTCAAGCTGGTCGCGGATGTGGGGATCGTTGGCGTCCCCAACGCCGGCAAGTCCACCCTGTTGAGCGTGGTCAGCGCGGCCAAGCCCAAGATCGCCGACTACCCCTTCACCACGGTGGTGCCCAATTTGGGGGTCGCCGAGGTGGATCACCGGCAGATGGTGCTGGCCGATATTCCCGGCCTGCTGGAGGGGGCCCACGACGGCGTGGGGCTGGGCCTGGAGTTTTTGCGCCACATCGAACGGACCCGGGTGCTGATCCACCTGTTGAACGGCGCCAGCCCGGATCCCCTGGGCGACTTCGAGGCCATCAACCAGGAGCTGGTGCTCTTCAACCCCGCCCTGGCCGACAAACCCCAAATCGTGGTCCTCAACAAGATGGATCTGCCGGAAGCCCAGGCCCACTGGCCGGCCGTCGAGGCCCACATGGAGCGCCTGGGCTTGCCCGTGATGCACATCAGTGCTGTCACCGGGCAGAACGTGACCGAGCTGCTGCGCCGGGTGCAACAGATGTTGGACGCCCTGCCTCCTCTGGAGGTTGAGGAAGAGCCCCTGCCGGAGCTGACGCCCGAGCCGGACGAGAAGGCGTTCCAGATCCACCGGCTGGCACCCGATGTCTGGCAGGTGAAAGGGATCGCCATCGAACGGGCCGCCCAGATGACCAACTGGGACTACTACGAGGCTGCCATGCGTTTCCAGCGCATCCTGGCGGCCCTGGGCATCCGGGATGCCCTGCGGGAAGCGGGCATCAATGAGGGCGATACCGTCCGCATCGGAGATGTGGAGCTGATCTGGGGCTACGACAACGCCTACGATACCTGACATCGATCCACGCCACAAACCATCACAGAGGGTGCGTACCCCTTGCTTGGGCCCACTGCAGTGCACCCATGTAACTGCCAGCCAGCGGCCCTAAATAGTGGGACGCACCCCATCACACAGACCAGGAAAAGGAACCCATGCCCCAAGAGGATGGCGCCTGCCAACCCGCAGGCGAAGAGGCTGGCACTTTGCCTCGCCGAAAGCGCATCGGCATCTTCGGAGGAACCTTCGATCCCATTCACATTGGCCATCTGATCCTGGCCGAAGAGGCGTGGTACCAGTTGAAGCTGGATTGCATCTTCCTGGTGCCGGCCGGCGATCCACCCCACAAGCGTAACCGCCGCCTCACCCCGGTTGCCCACCGCATCCACATGGCCGAACTGGCCACCGCCGACATCGACTACATCTGCGTCAGCCGCCTGGACGCGGACCGGCCCGGCCCCCATTACACCTCGGACATGGTCCGCCTGGTGCGACAACGGGTCGGGCCGGATGCCGAGATCTACTTCCTCATGGGCCTGGACAGCCTGCGGGATCTGCCCACCTGGCACGAGGCCGCCTGGCTGGTGGAAAACTGCAAGCTGGTAGCCCTCAACCGCCATGACGTGGAGCTGGACTGGGACCAGCTGGAGGCCGCCCTTCCCGGGATTCGGGAAAAGGTGATTATCCTGGACATGCCCGAACTGGAGATCGCAAGCCATACCATCCAGGAGCGGGTGCGCCGCGGCCAGCCCATTCGCCACCAGGTGCCCAAGGCGGTGGAAGAGTACATCTACAGCCACAACCTGTACCGGGAGCCCTGAGGTCCTCCTGGCCGCTCGTCGTGCCGGTTATGGCTGCGTGGCAGGCGTGACAGCCTCCTGCTCCGCGCTGCGCACACTCCAGCGCAAGAGGAGCAGCCCCATCTGGAACTGGCGATCCGGATGGCGTCGAACCTCCAGGGCATCCATTTCATCCAGGGCCACGCTGCTAACCATCTTCACCGAGGTGCTCTGCTCCACCACCACATCCGGCTGAATGCCCTGCCCCTTGATCAGGTGCTGGTTGGGCGTCAGCCAGTTGGTGACCCCCAGGCGTAGAACCGAGCCATCGCTCAGGGTGAAGGGGCGCAGGACGGTGCCCGTGCCCACGGTGGGCTCGCCCACCAGCCGCGCCCGGCCATTTTCCTGCAGCGCGCCAGCCACAATCTCGGCCGCGCTGGCCGACCCGGGATTGACCAGGACAATCAGCGGGATGGAGCGGGCCAACCCGACCCCGCGCGCCCGGTAGGTGGTGATCTGACCCTGGGCGTCCCGTTCGTGCAGGATCACCTGGCCTGGCTCCAGGAACTGGCTGGCCACCTGGAGCGCCTCCTGGAGGTACCCACCCGGGTTGTTGCGCAGGTCCAGGAGGATGCCCCGGACAGGTTCGCCCCCCTCGCTTTCTGCCTCGATGGCCCGCAGGGCATTGACCAGCTCCTGACCTGTATCCCGGGCAAACTGGGTGATCTGGAGGTGAACCAGATCTGTGCCGGGAATGCGGGCCCAGAGGACGCTCTCGATGTCGATGCGCCCGCGCACGATGGCGATGTCCACCGGTTCATCGCTGTCGGGGTGTAGGACGGTGAGGGTAACCGTCGTGCCTGCCGGGCCCCGGATGCGGGAAATTACCTCCCATTCCGGCAGGCCGGTGATGTCTTCGCCATCCACCGCCAGCACCACATCACCGGCCACGATGCCGGCTGCCTCGGCCGGCGAGCCGTGGATCGGGGCCACGATTTTGAAGAGTCCATCCTCCAGGGTCACGTAGGCCCCAATGCCTTCGAAACTGCCTTCCAGGTTGCTTTCCTGCTGCTCGGCCACATCAGGCGGGAAGAAGACCGTGTGGTTTTCGTCGCCCAGGGAATCCAACATCCCCTGGATGGCGCCATAGGTCATGGCCTGGAAGTCGATCTTTTCCTGATCCACGAAGTGGTTGACCACCAGATCCCACGCCTCCCAGAAGATGGCGAACTCGGCCGGTTCATCGGCCCGGGCCAGGGCCGAGCGGGCCATGAAGCCGGTCACGTTGCCGGCGCCAAAGCTGCAGAGGATCAACAGGACAACGATCGCGGTGGTCAGTGGCCGTGGAAGGGCCCGTTTGGGATGGCTTGTTTGGTTCATAGGTTTGATTCCATATTCAGTCCAATACAACAGGGAGCAGTACGGATTCCGCTGCAGAAAGCACAGATTTCACAGACGCACACCGATTCCGCTCTGGCAATCCTCTGCGTCTTTACGTTTTTGCGTTAAACAATGCCCTTTTTGCGGGGAAATCATAACAGGCTTGTAAAGTGATAGTGTCGCTGGACCCATTTATCTGGTATAATCAGGTCGGCGAAGCGCCCAAAACTGGCAGGACCTGGGGATCTGTTCCCTGCCCTGGCTGCCAGAAGTAATGGGTGTCGCTGCCTGAAGGAGCAGACACGCAAGCGGCCTTGGAAGGTGCCCATGACCGAAATGACCATGACGGGTGAAGAAAGCCCCAAACGAATCCTCGTCGTCGACGATGCTGCGGAAACCCGCCTGATGTTGGAGCTGCGCTTCAAGCGGGAAGGCTACACAGTCATGGTAGCCAAGAGTGGCGAAGAAGCCCTGGACCTGGTGCGCCGCGAAGGGCTTCCATCCCTGGCCGTTTTGGATATTCTCATGCCAGGTATGGATGGATTCGCAGTGGCGGAAGCGTTACACAGCATGGGGGATGTGCCGATCATTTTCCTGTCGGCGCTTTCAGACACCAGCTCCAAGGTCGAAGCCTTGAGCCGTTACGCCGAGGACTATCTTACCAAACCTTTCGCATTTTCTGAACTCCTGGCTCGGGTGCGCCGGGTGCTGGCCCGCAAGTCCACCGCCCTCTTGACCGACACAGAATCGGTGATCGACGAGCAGCTTCAGGTGAACTTTGCCCAGCAGTATGCCGTGCTGCAGGGGCGGAAAGTTCCCCTGACCCCCATCGAAAACCGCCTCTTGCGCATCCTCTACTACCACCGGGGGCGCGTCCTTTCACCCGGGTTTTTGATGGCCAAAGCCTGGGACCCTTTGCAGAAGGGCACAGTCGGCTCTCTCTGGGTCCACATCCGCCGGTTGCGCAGCAAGATCGAACCGGATCCCAACAACCCGGTCTACCTGATCACCGTACGCGGCCAGGGCTACTGCCTCACCACGCCGGTGCAGGAGGATCAGACGACCTGATCTCTCCGAGTATCTTGCATCTGTTCCAACGCTGATTCCAGGGCGAAGGCGCTGCCAAAATACCGCAGGACATCTACAGAGGCACGGGGAGCGGCGAGTTTCCCAACGGACCGCCTCTCTTCTGCCTCTGGATCCTCCCCTCTGCACCCAGGGCATCCCCGGAGGGCTGGCTTGCGGGTTGTTCGCCCAGATCCCCAGGTATATTGAGTAAACCGAAATCCACGCAAAGAGATTTGAGATTAGCGCCGCCTCTTGCTTTTGTGATAAAATACACACAGTGAGAACTTCCGGCGCTTGCCAGAGCGCCACCCTTTTCACCCATTTCCCGAAGGTCTATGGCAGTCCATATTGTGACAAACAATCATTCGACGGATACCAAGAACGACATTCCCGACATTGTCATCGGTCGCCTGCCCATTTACCTGCGCACCCTGAAGCTGTTACAGAGCGAGGGGAAGGAAGTGGCTTCCAGCCAGGAATTGGGGGAGCGCTTGGGTATCAGCTCGGCCCAGATCCGCAAAGACCTGAGCCATTTTGGCGAGTTCGGCAAGCAGGGAACAGGATACAACGTGGCCTATCTCTGTTCCCAACTGGAAAAGATCCTGAAGGTCGACTGTATCTGGCCCGTTGTCCTGGTAGGCGCCGGTTACCTGGGCCATGCCCTGGCCAGCTACAACGGTTTCGAAGACCGGGGCTTCCGGATCGTGGCGGTGTTTGACACCGATCCGGAGAAGCTGGGCAAGCGGGTTGGCCCTTTGCGGGTGGAACATCCCCGTGCCATTCCCGACTATGTGCGCAGCCACAAATGCCAGATTGCCATTATTGCCGTGCCCGCCGAGGCGGCCCAAGAGGTGGCCAACACCCTGATCGAAGCCGGCATCAAGAGCATCCTCTGCTACGCACCCATCACCCTGACCGTGCCCAAGGAGATCCGGGTAGAGTATATCGACCCGGTGATCCACTTCCAACACATGACCTATTATCTGGAGAAGCACTGCCTGGATGAGTAACCGGGTGCAGTGCTTCTCTGCTGGGCGTCATTGGGTGTCATGCTGGCGGGGCTCCTGAAGGGTCCGCTACGTCAGCGGTTTTTTCCGTGGCAGACCCTGGCCCCGGGGATACTGCTGGGGCGTGTGTCGCACCTTCTTCACCAACAGGATGAAGCGTTGCTCCGGCAGAAAAGGCACCTGAACCGGCGCAAAGCGTACCACGTCCCCCCCTAAGATCTCGATGGCCCGGCGGGCTTCCATGAACTCCTGGGCGGCCCCTGGGCCTTTGTACATGATGGCCAGGCCACCCCGGCGGCAGAGGGGTAGCAGATACTCAACCAGGGTATTCAGGGGGGCTACTGCCCTGGCTGTGACCAGGTCAAACTGGCCCCGATAGGCCATCTGCCGGCCCAGCTCCTCAGCGCGTCCCTGTACCACCTGGGTATTGGAGAGCGCCAGCTTCGCCACCAGTTGTTCCAGGAAGCGCACTTTCTTTCCGGTTCCATCCATCAGGGTCAATTTGAGCCGGGGCGCGACAATCTTCAGCGGGATGCCAGGGAAGCCTGCGCCGCTGCCCACGTCCACCAGGTGAAGCGGACGGGTGGGCGGCAGGGGTTCTTCCAACTCCTGGCAGATCAGCGGGAGTGCCGCCAGGGAATCCAGGAAATGCTTGACCTGGACATCCTCAAAGTCGGTGATCGCGGTCAGATTCACCCGCTGGTTCCACCGCACCAATTCCACATAGTGGGTGACAAACTGCTGGATCTGTCGGGGCGAGAGCGTCAGCCCCCACCGGGCACACCCTTCCCGCAGCAGCGGCAGGGGGTCGGCCGGGTCCACGTCCTCGGGCACTTCCGGGGGCAATGGGGCCGTTGCCTCTGGTTGGTCCTGGGGTGACGGCGAGTCCTGGGGCGGATGGTGGAGCATCCTATCGTGCTCGGGCATTTCGTTCATCATGATGGTGGATTGTACCACAAAGTATGTCGGTTGGCCGCACGCTCCGAGGGCGAGGGCATCGTTCAAGAGGGTAAGATGCTCCCTTCGGGCGCTGTTTTGGACACAACACCGCCAGGAACGTCCGGCCGATGAATGGGAGCGATCCCCCTGGGAGGGTTCCCAGGCTGAAATTGGCAGTGGAGCGCCCGTTAAATTGACAGCCGCAAGGATACAACTTATAATTTGCTCAAATTATTCTGATGAAATTGATAAAAATTGCCGGTACATGGGACGATGGGTAACTGATGCAAACTTTCTGTGGCCTTACCACCGATGGCATGCTCGACTATCTGGCAGCCATCTATCGACTTTCCCAGGATACGGAGAAGGTGACCACCAGCGCGCTGGCTGAGACCATGAGCGTTTCCCCGGCAGCAGCCAGCAGCATGCTCAAACGACTGCAAGATTCTGGTTTTGTGGAGCGCTCCAACACCGACGGTATCACCCTCACGGAGCAGGGCCGGCTGGCCGCTTTGCAGCTCATTCGTCGTCATCGCCTGTTGGAAGTTTTCTTGATCAAGGTGATGGGGTTTACCTGGGATCAGGTGGATGTAGAAGCCCATCGTCTGGAGCATGCCATCAGCGCCGCCTTCGAAGACCGAATGGACCGGCTCTGTGGCTACCCAACCCATTGTCCCCACGGCGATCCCATTCCCCGCAAAGATGGCACCATGCCCGAAGAGCATCTCATCTCCCTGACCGAGATGGAGCCCGGCCAGTTGGGCGTCCTGAGGCGGGTGGGGATCAAAAATGCCAGTGTGCTCCGCTATCTGAGCCAGCTCACCCTGACCCCGGGCCGGGTAGTGAAGGTGGTGGAGATCGCTCCCTTTAACGGTCCCGTCACCCTGGAGCTGGCGTCCCCACACAACGGAAACGGAGAGGACAGCGGCGGTCAACGCCCCACCCAGATCTTGGGCCGGGAATTGGCCGAACAGCTCTTCGTGATCCCTCAGCCTGCCCCGCAGGCGGAGCCCGACGCAACCCCGGCGCCAACCTCCCTCTGAGGGGCAGCAACCATGGCTCAGATCCGATACGAAGCCGCCGGCGGCATTGTCATCCAGGATGGCTGCATGCTCCTCCTGGATCGGCCCAGCCGGAATGAGGTGCGCCTGCCCAAGGGCCACATCGAGCCTGGGGAAAGCCCGGCAGAGGCAGCCCTTCGGGAAACCCGGGAGGAGACAGGATATGGCCAGCTGGAAATTTGGGACGATCTGGGCTGCCAGCAGGTGGAGTTTGATTACCGGGGCAACCATTACCTCCGCACCGAATATTACTTCCTGATGGGGCTGGCCGGACCGGACAGGGTGCCGCGGCCGCCTGACGATCAGGCCGACTTCACCCCCATCTGGGTCCCCCTGGAGGAGGCCGTTGCCCGGCTGACCTTTGATTCGGAGAAGGCCATGGCCGAGCGGGCCATCGCTGCCTATCGCCGGCGCCAGACGAACTCCTCCGCCGCGTAAAAAAGAGCGCGTAAAGAAACGCGTAAGAAAAGGAACGCGTAAGAAAGATGAAGAAAAAGAAACGGCAACGACAAAAAGCCGGGCACGTCTGACGCCCCGGCCGCTGTCGCTTGCCGTTTTTGGGTAGTTCTCAGTTCCGATACCGGTAGGTGATGCGCCCCTTGGTCAGATCGTACGGGCTCATCTCCACCTTGACCCGGTCGCCCAACAACACGCGGATATAATACTTACGCATCTTGCCGGAAAGATAGGCCAGAACGGTGTGGCCATTCTCCAGCTCGACGCGAAACATCGCGTTGGGCAGGGTATCGACGACTTTTCCTTCTAATACAATTGTTTCTTCTGCCATGAAACTCCATTCACAGGCGATGCCTGTCCATTCTTTCTCAAAGGTTTCCTTTGATGCTCACTTCGACTTCTAAAGCGTGTATCGCCCCTGGTCTGGATACCGGAAACACGGGCAAAGCACTTTGCCCGTGCCAGCCTATGGCTTCAAACGATAGCAGCCAACCTTATGACGCTTGTTTCGGGGAGAATGTTGCAACATTCTCCCCGAATGAATTGTTCCGCGAAAACTCAAATTGTTTGGCGAGCAATTGTTGGACACGCGATCGTCAGGTGGCGGCCGGCCTGATCAGGCGTTACCGGCCCGCCGGGCCGCGCGCTGGGCCTTGCGGATCGCTTTCTGCCGCTTGATGCGCTTGATCTCGCTCTTGGACGTGAACCAGCGCTTCTGGCGGACGATGGGCAAGATGCGGGCCTCAGCAACAGCTTTCCGGAAACGCTTCAGCAAACTTTCCTGAGACTCGCCTGGTCGCAGTTCGACGCTAATGGGAATCACCTCCCTTCCAAGTGGATATCAACAACTGCCCTCGGACGAACGGTCATGGAATTCAGGCCACCGTTGGCCCTTCACCTTCTCCTGACGAACAGAACCTGTCAGAGTGGTTCGGTGCCTCTGACAGGTCTGTAGACGCCATACTCAGGGCCGATGGTCCTGCCTTCTCTCGGTTATTATACTGTACTTCACCGGACTGGGGCAAAAAAACAGAGTGGACCCGGCGTTCACCCCGGGTGAAAGTGCTGCTCTGGACCACTTCATGGGGAAGTTCAGTCAACTGGATTCTGGGCGAAGCCGGAATGCGGAACACTGCTCTCGGCAGGGCCCCCGCGATGGGCGCCTGGCCCTACCTATGAGCTGTGCCATCATTGCTGGAGGTTTCGCTGCCCTCCCCTTCTTCCCGGTACAGCACCTGGCGAATGCTCAGCCCAACCCGTTGCCGGCGTCGGTCCACCCGCAGGACTTTGACGTGAACCTTATCGCCCACCTGCACGGTTTTCAGGGGCTCTGCCACCGTGATGTCGGCCAGCTCGCTGATGTGGATCAGACCTTCGATGCCTGGCTCCAGTTGGGCAAAGGCGCCGAAGTCCACCACCCGGGTGATGGTGGCGGGCACGATGTCGCCAGGATGGTAGCGTTCTTCCACCGTGTCCCAGGGGTTGGGGAGAAGTCGCTTCCGGCTGAGGGCAATCCGCTGGTTTTCCGGGTCCATGCGGATGACCTGGACCTGGATCTTCTGGCCCACTTCCAGCACATCCCGGGGGTGGCTGACCTGGGCCCAGCCGATCTCACTGACGTGGAGCAGGCCGTCCGCCCCGCCGATGTCCACAAAGGCGCCAAAGGGGCGCATGCTGCGCACTTCCCCTTCGATGATGTCGCCCACCTGGACGGTGCGGAAGAGCTCTTCCCGGCGCTGGCTCTGCAGTTCCCGTTCGGCCAGGGATTCAGACATGACCAGCCGCCGTCGCCGCCGCTCCACTTCGATCACCTTGAGGCGCAGCTCCCGGCCGATGTGCTTTTCCAGCTCTGCCCGGCGTTGTTCTTCATTCAGGTTGCGGGGCATATTGACGATGTGGGAGGCCGGAACAAACCCGCGCAGGTGGTTGAACTCGACGGTCAGGCCGCCTTTGTTGTAGCCGACAACCTTGTGAACTGTGATCTCGCCACTCTCCAACAGCTCCTGGGCCAGGAGCCAATCTTTCTGTTGGAGGGCATCGGCAATGCTGAGCAGGAAGATGCCGTCGTCGTCTGGCTGCCGGCTGACGACCACGTCGATGGTCTGCCCTTCCCGCAGGCTTTTGACAAATGCCGGGTCGAGACGTGCTAAGTCCGACTGGGGAACAACGCCATCCCGCTTGCTGCCCACATTGACCAGTAACTCACTCGGCCGAATTTCGACGATGACGCCCTGACGCAGGTCACCACGGCCGGGGAGATCAAAGTCCAGCTCTTCTTCCAGGTATCGCTCGAATTCTGCCAGGTCGAGGTTGTTTGTGTTAGAAGGTTCTTGTGCCTGATGGGTGTCGCCGGCGCCCTGAGCCTCAGAATTGAATTGCTCCGAATCTGACATCTTCAAACTTGCTCCAGAATGCTTGTGAGTGGCGAGGGAGGCGCGATGCCAATTGCCAGAGGAATGTGTCTGTAGCGCGCGCAAGCCAAAGGATATTGGCTCATGATAGATTATATCAGGCTCACAGGAGAGCGTCAAGGAAGGATTTTGGGCCCCGGGTGGGGCCGATGTGGGGCGTCCAGGGGCGGATGACGAAACGTTCAGGGACTGGGGAGGGCGAAGGGGAGGATTACCGGGTGGCCAGCCAGCGCTCAGGGAGCCTGGCCGGCCACCCCCAGCTCCTGGGCTATGCCCTGCATGGCTGTGAGCACCCGTTGGACGTGTTCGTCAAAGGGGACGCCCAGCTCTTCGATGTAGCGCAGGTTCTCCTCCCGGTCGATGGCCGCAGTGAAGGCCTTGTCCTTCCACTTCTTCTTGACCGACTTGAGCTTGACCTCCCGCAGATCCCGGCTGGGGCGCACGTAGGCACAGGCCAGGATCAGGCCCGTCAGTTCATCGCAAGCCAGCAGCGCCTTGTCCAGCAGGGAAGTGCGGGGCACGCCCAGGAAGGTGGCGTGGGCCTCCACCGCATGGATCAGCTCCTCGGGATAGTCTCGCTCCCGGAAGAGGCGCAGCGCGGTGCGCGGGTGGCCGTTGACCGTATCTTCCATGTCGGGAAAGCGCTCGTAGTCCAGGTCGTGGAGCAGGCCGGTGATACCCCACAGCTCTTCGTCCTCGCCGAAGTGGCGGGCGTAGGCCCGCAGCGCAGCCTCCACGGCCAGCATGTGGCGGCGCAGGTTTTCAGATTGCACCCATTCACAGAGCAGCGCGTAGGCTTCGTCTCGGGTGGGCAATGGCATGCGTCGATCCTTTCTGCTACAGCTTGTGTCAATCGCACGGCAGAAATGCGGCAGCAGTCCTCTGGTGGGGAGCCTGAGCGAATTTCTGGCGGGATTGAGCACGAAAAATTGAGTGCAAAAAAAGGGGTGTTGAGCTGAAGCCCAACACCCCCCATTGTACACCGTGTCACCCGGTTGAGCAACGGAATTACATCATGCCGCCCATGTCGCCGCCGGCCGGGGCCGCCTTCTCGGGCTCGGGAATGTCGGTCACCAGAGCCGAGGTGGTCAGGATCATGGCGGCGATGGAGCAGGCGTTCTCCACCGCGCTGCGGGTGACCTTGGCCGGGTCGATGATGCCGGCTTCCAGCATGTCCACGTAGTCGTTGGCGATGACGTCGTAACCGACGTTCAGCTTGCCCTCTTTGTGCAGGGCCCGCACCCGCTCGATGACCACGGGGCCGTCCAGGCCAGCATTCTGGGCGATCATGCGCATGGGCTCTTCCAGGGCCCGGCGCAGGATCTTCACACCGGTGGCGGCGTCACCGTCCAGCTCCACCTTGTCCAGGGCAGGGATGGCGTTGATCAGGGCCACGCCACCGCCGGGGACGATACCCTCTTCCACCGCAGCCCGGGTGGCGCTCAGGGCGTCCTCGACCCGGTGCTTCTTCTCCTTCAGCTCGGTCTCGGTGGCGGCACCAACCCGGATGATGGCCACACCACCGGCCAGCTTGGCCAGGCGCTCCTGCAGCTTCTCCCGGTCGTAGTCGCTGGTGCTGGCCTCGATCTCGGCCCGGATCTCCTCGATGCGGCCCTTGATGGCCTCGCTGGAGCCAGCGCCGTCCACGATGGTGGTGGTGTCCTTGGTGCTGACCACTTTGCCGGCCCGGCCCAGATCCTCCAGGCGGACGGAGTCCAGTTTGCGGCCCAGCTCTTCGCTGATGACCTGGCCACCCGTCAGGATGGCGATGTCCCGCAGCATGGCCTTGCGGCGATCACCGAAGCCAGGGGCCTTGATGGCCAGGGCGTTGACCATACCCCGCAGCTTGTTCAGCACCAGGGTGGCCAGGGCCTCGCCGTCCACGTCCTCGGCGATGACCACGATCTCCCGCTTGCCGATCTGGACCAGCTTCTCCAGGATAGGAACGATGTCCTGGGCGCTGCTGATCTTCTTGTCGGTGATCAGGATGTAGGGATCTTCGACCACGGCTTCCATGCGCTCGGAGTTGGTGACGAAGTAGGGGCTCAGGTAGCCGCGATCCAGCTGCATCCCTTCCACATACTCGGTCTCGAACTCCAGGCCCTTGCTCTCCTCGACGGTGATGACGCCGTCCTTGCCGACCTTGTCCATGACTTCGGCGATGAGGTCACCGATGACCTTGTCGGCGGCGGAGATGCTGGCCACCTGGGCGATGCTGGCCTTGCCGGAGACGGGGGTGGCCATGTCGCGGATGGCCTGGACGATGGCATCCCGGCCAGCCTCGATGCCCCGCTTGAGCAGCATGGGGTTGGCGCCGGCGGTGACGTTCTTCAGGCCCTCGGTGACGATGGCCTGGGCCAGGACGGTGGCGGTGGTGGTGCCGTCACCGGCCACGTCGTTGGTCTTGGTGGCTGCTTCTTTGAGCAGCTGGGCGCCCATGTTCTCGAAGGGATCTTCCAGCTCGATTTCCTTGGCGACGGTGACACCGTCGTGGGTCACGGTGGGGCTACCCCATTTTTTGTCCAATGCAACATTGCGGCCCTTGGGGCCCAGGGTGGTCTTCACGGCGTTGGCCAGTGCGTCCACACCCGCTTTCAGGCTTTTACGCGCTGCATCTTCGAAAATGATCTGCTTTGCCATTTTTTATTCTCCTCGAATGGACTGCGTTCTGTGCGAAAGCTGTTGCATCGAACTTACTTGTTGCCGTTCTCGACGATGGCCAGAACGTCGCTCTCCTTCAAAATCAGGTACTCTTCTCCCTGCAGTTTGATGCTGGTGCCCGCGTACTTGGCGTAGAGCACCGTGTCATCGACCTTGACATCCAGGGGAATGCGTTCCCCGTTTTCCTTGCGGGCGCCGGGGCCGGCGGCCACAACTTTGCCCTGCTGGGGCTTTTCCTTGGCAGTCTCGGGCAGGAAGATGCCGGTAGAAGTCTGCTCCGCCTCTTCGATGGGCTTGACAACCAGGCGGTCTCCCAACGGTCTGAGATTCATGGCTTTGATCCTCCTAGTGTGAATGTGGCATGCACCAGTAACCGAATTTGATAACGTCCGTCGACTTTGTTGGCGACTAAAACGGCGGCCGTTAGCACTCGGGTGACGAGAGTGCTAACGGCCCGTATCATAGCCCATTCAATTTTTCTGTGCAAATTGGTAGGGAAGTCAGATCGCTTTTTCACGACCCGGAGGATAAGAAAAATGCTAATGTTGTGTTAGAAGTTTGTTAGCTGGCCGCTGCCGGCCCGGTTTATGCCATGCGTTGCCCTTCCAGGGATTGAATATATTCAATCATCTCCTCTTCCTCCTGGACGTAGTCGGTCAGCTCAAAGGCGGCGTAGAGCTCCCGACTCTGCTGGAAGTACTCCAGGGCCTGTTCGGGCCGGCCCAGCTCCAGGGCCACATGGCCCAGGTTGTGGAGGGTAGCCGCCATATCCGTCCAGGCACCCCGCTGTTCGGAAAGGGCCAGGTCCAGCTCATACCAGTGGAGGGCCTGCTGGTAATCCCCCTGGGCGTAGGCCACGGAGCCCAGGTTGTTGTAGCAGGTGCTGATGCCGATGAGGTCGCGGATGCGCCGGAAGATCTGGAGCGCGTTTTGGTAGGCCTGTTGCGCCTCTGCCAGCCTATCCATGCCCTCCAGGGCCAGGCCCATGCTGTTGAACGCGCTGGCGGCCTGTTGTTCGTAGCCCAGACGCAGGGCAATGCGCAGGGCTTTGCGATATTCCCGCAGGGCATGTTCGTAGTCGTCCAGGCCGTAGTAGGCGCTGCCCAGGTTCATGTACGCTGTGGCCAGGCCATACTGGTCGCCCAGCTGGGCCACACAGTCAAAGGCCGCCCGGAAATAGCGCAAGGCCTGGCGCGGGTTGTCCAGGATGCGGTTGGAGGTACCCAGGTCGGTGTACGTGTAGGCTAACTCAGTCAGCAGATCCCGGGAGTCAAAGATGGCGGCCGCGCGGGAGAGCCAGTGGACGGCCTGTTCCACCTGGCCGGTGAAGAAGAGCTGGCGGCCCAGGTTCAGTTGAATCCAGGCGTAGTCTCGCAGATCCGTCAGGGCCAGGGAGGCCAGGGCGCCGGCCGCCAGCCAGCGCTGGATGCCGGGCGGATGGCGCCAGAAGGCGTAGTGGGCCAGGGCCAGGGCATAGGCACGGGCCAGACGCAGGTCGTCTTTGACTGCCTGGACTTCCGGCGGCAGCTGGATCCCCTCCTGGTCCACCACGGGATCGGTGATGAAGTGGATGGGTTCATCCTGCCAGAGGCGCTGCATGCGGGCCGCGCACCAGTCTGCCCCTTTGTAGATGTTGCCCCATTCCACGTCCACCTCGGGCCAGCGCTCCAGGGGGAGGTACTGGTAGCGTTCGGCCAGGGCCACGTAGTAGCGGGCATGGCGCCGTTCCCAGTCCTCGCCCAACATGACCGCGTTCTGCTCCATGTAGCTGCGCACCACCGGGTGCATCACCACCCGCTGCTCGTACGGGTCCAGATCCAGCAACGCCCGTTCGGTCAGCGCGTGCAAGGTCTGTTGGAGCTCGGCCGGCGTGCCCAAATCCGCCCAGAAGAGTTCGCCCAGGGCGGCCAGGGAGGCGCCGCCCGCAGCGCTGACCAGGCGATCCAGCAGGGGGCCGGCCTGGGGCTGGATGGCGGCGAAGTTCTCCACGGCAAAGGCTGCCACCGCCTCCGTGTGCAGCACGCCCTCGGGATCGGCCATGTCCTGGAAGATGAAACCCAGCTCCTCCCAGGAAAAATCCAGCATGAGGCCCCAGATGAGCCGCAGCATGAAGGGTTGGCCGGTCGTCAGGTGCCAGAGCTCTTCCACATGGGCCAGGGCTTCTTCTCGCACCGGCTCCGGCGCACGCGCCTGGATCAGCTGGGGAAGCTCGTCCAGGATCAGGCCCTCCAGGTGGATGTGCTGGAACTGGACCAGTTCGGCGATGGCGGGGCTGAAATCTCGGTCGATGAAGAGGACTCGGGAGTGGCCGCCGGCTTCGTGCAGGTGGCCGATGATGTCCACCAGGGTGTTCAGCTCCTCCGGCAGGGCGCCGGACAGCTCGTCCAGGATCAGAAGGCGTCGCCGCCGGTAGAGCTGCTCCAGGATGCTGATGCCCCACCGCTCTTCGCTGATGCGGGTGAGGGTCGTGCCGAAGACGGTGTCCATGGTGCGGACGATGTCGTAGAGCCGGAAGCGGTGTGCCCCGGCTGCCCCCACCCGAACGATGCCGTCGGAGAAAACCCGGGCAAAGCTCCAGGCGGCTGCGGTGGCCAGGGTGCTCTTGCCCATGCCCCGTTCACCGCTGATGGCAATGGCCGGCAGGTCGTCCCCCCCGATCATCCATTCATGGAGCTGACGCAGCTGGGCCCGCCGCCCGCTGAAGCCGGTCAGGCGATAGAGGCCCAGATTGTGGTAGCTTTTGGAGGTGTCGTTCAAACTGTCGGCCATAGTACCATGGACTTTTGCCACAACTCCCTTATTCGGTCAAATCATCGGTCAAATCAACAGGCAAGGATAGTCGCTGGTGGCGGCAATTTCATAGAAAAGGGCTTCGGACAGGGCCTGGCCGCCGCTGACCCGTCCCAGATGGCGGTTCTCCTGGGAAGTGTCGATCAGGATCAGGTCCGGGCGGATGCGTCGGGCCAGGGTGTTGATGTTGGCCTGGGTGACCACCTCCACGTGGTCCACCTGGCCGATCACACCCTCCTCCACCGCCTTGGGCCTCGGCGTGGGATCGCTGACGATGACCTCGATGTCGGCGTTTTTTTGGAGCTGGCGCAGGGCCTCCGTTCCTTTGGTGCCCGCGCCGATGAGCCATATCCGCATGGGTGTTCTCCAGATGATGAACAGACAGCCCAGTACACGACGACATAAACGGGCCAGCGATTCTGGGATACATGATGCGTAGGACGTGGTACGCGACATCCCCGTCGATGGCTGGCACGTTGATTGATGTGTCACGCACCATGTCCCACAGGCCATTGGATTCCTGGGCAAATCTTTGCCTCACGGGGTTAGATCCACCCCACCACGCTGAGCCCGTAGAAAAAGGCGATGACCACCAGGGCCGAGGGCAGGCCCACGGCCAGGCCGGCCCGGATCATGTCCTTGCGCTCCACGGCCCCGGTGACGGCCACCAGGGTCATGCGGGCCGAGGCGCTGGGCAGCATGTAGGCCAGCGCCAGGGAGATGATGGTCGGCAACAGGAGGCGAGGCGGCGAGATGCCGCTGGCCTGGGCCAGGGTGATCAACACCGGGGCCAAAATGGCGCCCAGGGTAACGTTGTTCATAAACTGGGTCAGGCTGAAGCCCAGCATGACCAGGATCACCAGGATGACGCCATAGGGCAAGCCTTCCAGGGCCGGGGCCAGTTGGGCTGCAAACCAGGCGCTGGCCCCGGTCTTGTCCAGGGCATCCCCCAGGGTGAGCCCGGCCCCGATGACGAAGAAGACGCCCCAGTTGACCCCCTTCAGGTCGTTCCAGTCGATCACCTCGTCGATGGAGAGGAGGGCCACCGCGCCAATGGCCACCACCGCGCTGCTGAGCAGGGTGCGGGGCAGATGGAGCATGGATTCCAGGGACGACCCGCTGACCCACAACACCACCGACACGAAGAGGATGGCCAGGATCTCCCGCTCCGGCCCCTTGAGGCTCCCCAGCCGGGTCAGCTCCTTGGCCGCTGGTTCGGTGTCGATGCGCACAGAGGGTGCGGGCAGGGTTCGCAGGAGGATTGCCCAGCTTAGGGGGATGAGGGTGACACTAATCGGGAGACCAAATTGCATCCAGTCCAAAAAGCCAAAATCCATGACTTCATCCAACAGCCCAACGGCGATGGCATTCTCCCCGCTGCCCATGATGGTGGCGATGGCGCCGATGCTGGAGCTGTAGGCGATGCCCAGGATCAGTAGGGTCAGCACCCGCCGGGCTTCCTCCTGGCGCGGCACCCGCTGGGCAATGGTGATGGCCACCGGAATCAGCACGGCCGCGGTGGCTGTGTTGAGGACCCACATGCTGAGCGCGCCGGTGATCAGCATCAACTCCAGCAGCAGCAGCCGGAAATTGCCCTTGCTGGCCACAATGGCGTAGAGGGCCAGGCGGCGGGTCAGCCCATGCTTACGCAGGGCCTCCGCCAGGAAGAGGCTGCCCAGGATGAGGAAGACCACCGGCTGACCGAAGGGCGCAAAAGCGCCAGGAGCCTGATCAATGCCCAGGGCGATCTGGCAGATGGGCACCATAAGCGCCGCAATGGGCAGGGGGGCGGGCTCCAGGGCCAGGATGCTGCCCGTAAAGATGAAGAGGGCTAGCCCCCGGTGCCCTTCCGGCGACAGCCCTTCGGGCGTGGGAAAGAGCAGCACCGCCGTGGTCAGGCCCAACACCAGCAGGAAGCGGCGCAGGTCGAAGACCTTGCGCACGCCGGCCTGGAGGGGCTCCTGGAGGACCTGTAGCGGCGTCACCCGACGCTGGAGGCGCCGTTTGCTGGTCATGGTCCGCTCAGCCGTGTCACCCCGGCGACCTCCCCCGTCTGAGGCAGCGGCAGGGGAGGATTCTGGGGCGGGGCCGGGCGGACCCTCCTGGCGAATTTGCCGGTGGGAAGGAGGCGGCCTCAGGGTGGCTGTGGGCGGCAGCGACGATTTCAGGCGCGAACGTTTCAGGGTCATGGATGTCCGGAAAAAGGCTATCGCCGACGGTTTAACGGTTGACGGGTTCGAGGGCAGGCTGGCTTAACGGGCGTTGCACAAAGAGAGGCCTTCCAGGGCCGGGCCGCTCTCCGGGTCGATCTCCAGCGCCTTGCGGAGCCAGGTCACCGCCTTGTCGCATTCGGGGGGATCTTTGTAGATGTAGGCCAGGCCCAGGGTGTAGAGCTGTTCAATGCGGGCGCTGTCTCCTACCAGGTTCAGCCCTTTTTCCAGGGCGGGCACCGCATCCTCGTAGTTGCGCCGGGCGTAGAGGGCCATCCCCAGGTGGACGTGGGCAGGCCCGTAGTTGGGATCCATCTCCACGGCCTTGCGCAGCTCCCGAATGGCAGTCAGGTGATCGCCCATATTGTAAAGCCCGTCCCCCAGGGCGTCCAGGGTGATGGCCGACTCGTAGACGGCCACGGCCTGGCGGTAGCTTTCGATGGCCTTTTCGTAGTCCAGCAGGCCGATGCGATATTGGCGTCCTTTGGCGATGTACAGGTCAAAGCGGTTGGGTGCTGCGGCAATGGCCGCGTCGTAGGCCTGGATGGCCGCCTCGTAATCGCCCCGCATCTCGTACAGGTAGGCCATGTTGCGCAGCGCAGTAACGTTTTGGGGGTCCACCTCCAGGGCCTCGTTGAGGTATTCCTCCGCCACATCCCAGTTGCCCACATCGGTGTAAATTTCGCCCAACACGGCCAGGGTGGTGGCGTTTTGGGGGTCGATCTCCAGGGAGTCCAGCGCATAGTTGAGCGCGCTTTCATAGTCGCCGGTCCAGTCCAGAGCCCGGGCCAGGGTGGTGAGCACGTCTGGGTCGTCTGGCGCCAACTCCGCTGCCCGCTGGGCCAGGCGGAGGGAGGTGGGCACGTCCTGCAGGATCAAGTAGAGGCGAGATTGAGCCGCCAGGGGCGCGGGGTTCTCCGGCTCCAGCCGGGCGACCTCCTGGTAGGCCTCAATGGCAGCATGAATGTTGCCTGCCTGATAGGCCGCTTCTGCATCGGCCAGAAAAGCCAGGGCGCTGCGGGTCGGGATGGCCGTGGGCCGTATGGGCTGGGGAACCAGCCAGGTAGGCCTCTGTTCGTAGAGGATGATGCCCACGATGCCCAGCAGGATCAGGGGCCAAAAGCGGCCGATGATACCCCGACGGCGTCGCCGTGGGCGGTAGCTTCGATCGAGATACATGGCCCGATTATAACATTCTTGCCCGCTCTCGTCACGAAATTTGCCCAATCGGGCCAGATTATGGTATAAACCAAGGGCAATCAGCGCAATTCACGGGCCCCCGTAGCTCAGTGGATAGAGCACTGGCCTCCGGAGCCAGGTGCACAGGTTCGAGTCCTGTCGGGGGCGCTATCTTTTTTGGAGAGTTCTCCGCTCCGGTCTGCCCGAGGTTATGTCTGTAATCTGCAGGAACATCTGAGCAGATACCCCTGGATGGGGAAGATACCTTTGGGCGGGCTGTTATCCCACTGCATGGCCACTTTGCTCGTTGTTGATGACAACCGATATTTCCTCCACGCCTTGAACCGGCTGCTGACTACGGCCGGGCATACGGTGTTGGAGGCTTCCGATGTGGCGACCGCCCTGGAGATCCTGACGGCGGAACCGGATGGGGCAGGGGTGGAGGTCCTCATCACCGACATTTTGATGCCCCAGCGGGATGGCATTCAGTTGATCCGGGAGCTGAAGCGCTCCAACCGGCGCATCAAGATTATCGCCATCACCGGCGGCGGCTATGACAACGAGCTGGCCGAAGACGTTCTGGCTGCAGCCCAGATCTTGGGCGTCGATCTGGCCCTTCAAAAGCCCTTCGACCCTCAACTCCTGCTGGATACCCTGGAACGCCTCACCGATTCGCCCTCCTCGGCCGATCCCTCTTGAAACGGTCTTTTTTCTTTCTTTTCAGCCCCAGATGACACAGATTCAGCCCTTCACGATGGTTGCCCATCTGCGGCGCCGTTTTGTCCGACTCCGCGTGGCGATGGTTGGCCGCTTGTGGCGTGAGCATCCTCCCATGCGGCGCCGTCCCTGAGGTTACCCGGATTACGCAGATTGGGGCCGACTACGGTTCCATACGAAGCTGGAGCCAGACCAGGGGGAAGAGCATGGCGATGAAGACGACCACGCCCGCGCCCCAGATGCGCAGGCTGGACTGAAGCCACTGGGAGCCCGGCAACCACCCCAGCCCGTACAAAATATAGGCGGCCAGGCCGAAGATGACCGCCCACAACATGCTGTGCACCAGGATCGCCCGGGGCAGGACCCGCACCTCCACGATGAGGAGCAGGCTCAAGGTGGCTGCGATGGTCAACAGGGCGATGATCAGGGAGGGGATGCGGTTTTCGGGCAGATTTTCGGCTCCCCCTGGGGTATTCTCTACCAGGGCGGCCACCTGCGCCGGGCCGGTCATGGCCGTGGTGCTGGTCATGTCGGCGGCTGCCGAGGCGGCGGAGGCGTTCTCCGCGGCCGAGCCGTTGCCAGTTTCAGCCAGGGCGGTCCCCTGGACGTTCAGGGTGATGGCCTGCCCGGTGGTAGCCTGCCCGGCCTGGGCCGCCACCCGCAGCATGCCGCTGCGTTCCAGGAGCACATCGCGGATGGCAATGCCGTTGCGGGTCATGGCAGGTTCAATGGGCAAGGCCAGCTCTTCCCCTTCGTAGATCAACTGGAAATTCACCCGGGTGCCGTCGGGCACCACCTTCCCGTTCAGGTCGTAGACGGGCCCCACCTGAATGCGGAGCATGGTCCCCACGTCAACCGTTGGGGGAGGCTCGTCGGTGTCAATCGTCTGGAGGCTGGCGATTTCCGTTTCGTCTACCAGGAGGTGCAGGTCAATGGGGCGGTTGGGGTCAGGCCGTAGCCGGTCGGCCAGGTTGCTGAAGCGGGTCCCCGGGACACCCACCGGCGGTGCGCCGCCCGGGGTGAACGAGCGAAAGAGGGCACGCACGGCTGCTTCCAGGAATGGCTGGGTTTTGCTGTAGAGGCCGTAGTAGACGTTGAGTTTGCCGATCTCGGTGGTGTCCAGGAAGTAGGGGGCGTGGAAGGAGAGGACCACCACCTGTTTGTTGGCCAGTTGCTCCCCATGGAGGCGCAAAAAGCGCTTGACGATGTTGCTGTTGGGATATTGCTCTGGCACCACGTCCAGCATGGCGAAGATGAGCCAGGTGGCCTGCTGGATTTGCAGCCGGGTCTTCTCGTTTTTGTCCAGCAGCTCCTCATCCGTGGTGCTGGCCTGCTCTCCGGTCGTTCCGGCCACTTCTCCTTCCGCGGGAGGAGGCGCACCAGCGGCCGGGGAAGCTTCTGCTGGGGGGGTAGAAGTAGAAGGGGTAGAAGTAGAAGATGGGTCCTTTGCAGGAGGGTGGGCCGCTGCCGCTTCCTCGGTATCCAACAGCTGGGCCAGGTCCGAGAAGGTGAGGCTGGTGACCTGCTCCTCCTGGATCTGGCCGGTTCCCCCAGGCCCATAGAGGCGTAGCATAATCTGGGCCAGCTCATCCGGGTTGATGGCCGTCTCCGCCACACACCCGGGGCACTCCTGGACCAGGCGGCTGTCGGTGAAGATCAGCAGATGGTCGCCAGGCTGGATCATGGGCGGCGCCAGGTCGGCCGCGTTGGCCGGGTCTGGATAGAGGAGGGTGACCGCTTCCCGCGCCACCTGGCCGACCACGGCCAGGGCATTGGCCCGCTGCTCCCCCCCCAGGACCGACAAATCGTCGGCCTGGACGAGCACGTTGTTCAGCGCCAGGGTGGCGGTGATGGGCGGGATGGGCAAAAGGGTGGGGGCGGTGGTGGGGACGGGTGCGGTGTAGAGCCGCAGCTTCAGCCGAAGGATGCGCCGCACGGCTGCATCCACCTGGGCAGCGAAGTCCGGATCGTTGATGTACCGTTCCTGGAAGAAGGCGATGGTCTCCTTGATGTTGGCCTTCTCGTTCTCCCAGCGGTCGTCCAGGCTGAATCGGTCCAGGAGCAAAATGTCGTGGCCGGCGGAGAAGGCTTCCATGGCGATGCGCCGGTAGGGGAATTCATCCAGGTTGGGGCTGTAGTAGCGCCGGATCGCCGGTATGCCCAGGGCGTTGCTGACCAGCAGGCCGCCTTGACCGCGCCAGGTGCCCATCCCCTCCATCTCCAGCACCTGGGTGAGATCGGGCGTCAGGCTGATGGGCGTGCTGCGGCCTGGGGTGTTGCCCTGGAAGCCGGTGTAGCGCATGTGGCTGGACATGAGTCCATCGGTGGCGCCGGGGTCACCGGCCAGGCGCAGGATGGAAGAGGCCCGGCGGGTGACAGTCTGGAAGGGGGGCAACGCCATCTGTTCCAGTTCCTGCTGGCTTTTTTGGACGATGGCCACTTCGTCGTCGGGCAGGCGGTCGGCGCTGCCCGCGCCAGGGAAGTGGCGGGCAATGGTGGCCACCCGTCCCTGTCCCCCCTGGTGGACGCCGGTGATGTAGGCCCGGCCGATCTGGCTTACCCAGTAGGGATCGCCGCCGAAGGATTGGAGCCCCAGGCTACCCACCCGGTCGGCCCGGGGGGCCTCGATCACGTCCAGGTTGGGGCCCAGGAGAAGGTTGACGCCCACGGCGCGCAGTTCCCGGCCCACAATCTCCCCCACCTGGCGGGCCAGGGTCTGATTCCAGGTGGCGCCCAGGGCCATGGCGCTGGGCAGGGGGGTAAAGCCCCGGCGCAGGGCGGTGGACGGCAGGTCGTCGCCGGCCTGCTCCACGGCCACAAAGAGAGGAATGTTCAGGGGGGGCGCGCCGGTCATCTGTTCCATGGAAATCATGCCAGGGGGCGGCCAGGGCTCATCTGGGATGGGTTGGAGGGCCCGCTCCTCCGGCAACAGGAGCCCATAGGCCAATGCCTGGAGCCGATTGATCAGGCTGGCCACCTGGCGCGGGGTATCGACGCCCTTCTCGTTGCTGAAGTTGCCGTTCTCCGGACTTAGCAGGACGCCGCCCACCCGGTAGCCGTAGATGAGCTCAGCGATGTCGCTGTCGAAGCTGATGTCGTTGCCTTCGAAGGAGATGAGAAAGAGCTGGCCGACCCGATCGGCGACGGTCATGGAGGCCAGAAGTGCGTCGATCTGGGCCTCCAGGGCCTGCTCTGCCGCCAGGGTCGGGTCCGCGGTGGGCGTGACCTGGGGCGTCGCCTGCCCGGGTGTGGACTCGTCGCCGGTCGGTCCATTGCTGTCCTGGCTTTGGGCATGCACCGGGGGGATGGATGCCAGCAGCAGGGCTACGACCAGCAGAAGCTGCAGGACTGCATGTATGGAACGTGGATGGGTGAAGATCTGTGTACGATAATTGATCATAGGCCGTATGGGGACAGTATAACGTCCGTAGGATCCAGCGTCAAGCGGGGCGGCGTCCCCATTCTGGGGCCATGCATCCTTTTGTCCTTGGGTAGACCATTTGGATAAACGTCTTTTCGCCGTTATACTTGAGGATAATTTTGGATCATGTTCAAGGTGATGTTTGCACGGGTGATCCTACGAAGCCATGAACGATTTTTTGCCCTCCCCCTCGGATCCACACTTCGACCCGGAACGTCCTGGGGTTGACCCTGGGCGCCAGCGCTCCTACCCTTTCAGCCAACAGAGTCCGGGTCAACCCGATGAGAGCGATCCCACCATCCCGGCGGATTCCCCGTGGAGGATCCGGGAGGCCGCTGCCGACCGGGAAGCCCTGGCGGCTTCAGCGCCGGTCCCACCCTGGCGGCTCCTCCTGCGGGAAACGCTTCAGGTGATCTTGCCGGCCCTGGCGCTGGCCCTGGTGGTCCACCTGTTCTTCGCCCAGGCCACCATCGTCTACGGCCAGAGCATGGAGCCCAACCTTTCCGAGCGCCAGCGCCTGATCATCGACAAGTTCAGCTACCATTTTCATCCCCCCCGCCGCAACGACATCGTGGTGATTGACCTGCCGGGCATGGAAGAGATGCTGGTCAAGCGGATCGTAGGCCTGCCCGGGGAGACCATCGAGATCCGCAAAGGGGTGGTCTTTGTCAACGGCGAACCCCTGGCCGAGCCCTTTCCCCATGACCTGGGATACCAGAGCCTGCCGCCCGTGGTCCTGGGGCCCCTGAGCTACTTCGTCCTGGGAGATAACCGGGAAAATAGCAACGACAGCCGCTCCTTTGGGCCGGTGAAGCGGGAATACATTGTGGGCCGGGTCTGGCTGCGCTACTGGCCTCTCAACCAACTGAAATACTTCCCCTCGAATCCTTCATGAGCTCCAGACGCTGGAGTACGCTCACCAAGATCATCGTCATCTCCACGTTGGCCATCCTGGCCATTGTGCTCTTGGTGACCTTCCGAGAAATGATTCCACCCACGGTGGTGGCTTTCCTGTTGGCCTTCATCCTCAGCTATCCGGTCAACTGGATTCAGCGGACCACCGGATGGGCCCGGGGGACCGCGGTGACGGTCATCTACATCATCCTGCTGGCCCTGGTGGCGCTGATGCCTGCTCTCCTCATCCCCCGCTCGGCGGAGCTCTTCCTCTCCCTGCAGGCAGCCCTGGAAGACCTGGTGACCAGCCTGCAGACGGCCTCGGCGGGCCCTTTGCTGGTGTTGGGCAACTATCGTCTCTCCCTGGATACCGTGCTCCAGGAGGCCGGCAACGTCCTGCAGAACGTTCTCATCCTGGCCACCACCAATCCCATGTCCATCGCCCGGGGGGTAACGGCCGGGGTGCTGACAGTGGTGTACGTGCTGGTCTTGAATTTCTGGCTGCTGAAGGATCTGCACAAGCTTCAGCGCCTGATCTACGAGCAGATCCCGGCCGACTACCAGGAGGACGTCCGCCGGCTGGCCCAGTCGTTGGGGGAAGTCTGGCATGCCTTCCTGCGGGGGCAGCTGGTGCTGGGGCTGGTGGTGGGGCTGATGACCTGGATCGCGCTGGCCATTGTGGGGATGCCCAACGCCGGTGGCCTGGCGTTGCTGGCCGGCGTCATGGAGTTCCTGCCCACCATCGGGCCGGGCATCAGCGGCACCATCGGCACTGCGGTGGCCCTCTTTTCCGGTTCGACCTGGATGCCCGTGGGCAACATCACCTTTGCCCTGGTGGTCATGGCCATCTACATCGTCATCACCCAGATCGAGAGCGTCTACCTGATCCCCCGGCTGGTGGGGGGGCGGGTCCAGCTCCACCCGGCCGTGACCTTCGTGGGCATCATCAACGGCGCCATGGTCTTTGGCGTGTTGGGTGTGTTGCTGGCCACGCCCACCATCGCCAGTGCCCGCATCCTCCTTTCCTACGTCTACCGCAAGTTGCTGGACCTGGAACCCTTTGAGCCCATCCAGCCCCTGCAGCCCGGGGTCCGCATTCCCGGCCTGATTGCCGGCCGCAAGATCGAGGCCGTCATCTTCGACCTGGACGGCACCCTGGCGCCGCTGGATTGGCGGGCCTGCCACTGGGCAGCCCAACACCTGACCTGGCTGGACCGGCTGGTGCCACCGGTACGGCGGAGCTACCTGGCCCGCCGCGCCATGATCCTCCTGGAAGGGTTCATCAATTTTCTCATCAACCAGCTGCGCCACCTCAACCTGCAACAGGACCTGGCCCGCCTCTCCCCACTGCTGGACAGCCTGCGGGGCTATCCACCGGCGGCCGACCTGCGGCCCTTTCCCGGTGTGGCCGAGACCCTGGCCCAGCTCGCCACCCATTACCGGCTGGTCCTGGTTTCTACCCGCAGCCGGCAGGAAATTGAGCAGTTCCTGAACCAGGGCGATCTGGACCCGAATCTGTTCCAACTGGTGATCGGCCGGGAAGATGTGCGGAACCTGTTGCCCCACAGCGAAGCCCTGTTGGCCGCCGCCCAACATCTGCAGCTGGAGCCCGATCAGATCCTGGTGGTCAGCGATACCGACATCAACCTCCGTTCGGCACGGGCCGCCCAGATGGCCACGGCAGGGGTTCTGTGTGGCCTGGGCGAAGCCCAGGATCTGGCGGAGGCGGACCTGGTCCTCTCCTCGCTCCTGGAACTGACCGAGTGGCTCTAACCGCTTCCGGTTCCCTCCCCGCCCGCCTGGCGTTCCAATCTCCTTGTCGTCCCCCTGCCGAATCGTCCACAAAGTGGGCAGAAGGGAAGCCTGCTTGCTATCTGGTGCTCGAGAAAAGCATAGACTGGATCCGGAGCAGATTGCAGCGTTCGATTCCTTGTCCAGTCTGGCGTACGTACCACGGCAGAAATTCCGAGTGCCCTCTGGGCGCACTCCCTCTGGTGGATACGATCGGCGAAGCCGCGGGCCAGAGGCCCGATCGGTTAAGCCGCGGGCCAGAGGCCCGATCGGTTAAGCCGCGGGCCAGAGGCCCGATCGGTTAAGCCGCGGGCCAGAGGCCCGATCGGTTAAGCCGCGGGCCAGAGGCCCGATCGGTTAAGCCGCGGGCCAGA